>DATIYR010000332.1:0-3596 GCA_035517535.1 Terriglobales bacterium | reverse complement strand
AGCGACATCTATGAACCCGGATCTACATTCAAGTTGGTAACGATTTCTGCCGCCGTTGATCAGGGACTCGCGCGCCCCGATGAGCTGATTGACTGCCAAAAGGGATCCATCGTGCTATTCGGGCGGCGGATCCACGACTGGCATCCCTGGGGCGTGATTCCCGTCTCAGAAGTTCTTGCGGAATCGAGCGACGTGGGCGCGATCAAAATTGCGCTGCGCATGGGCGACGAGCGCATGTACAAATACATCCGCGCCTTCGGGTTCGGGCAGCAGACCGGAATCGAACTTCCCGGCGAGACCCGCGGGATGACAAAACCGCTGAGCCGCTGGTCGAAAGTTTCTATCGGCGCAATCGCCATGGGCCAGGAAATTGGAATTTCCGCGGTGCAACTTTCGGCAATGATTTCAAGCATCGCCAATGACGGCATTCTGCTCAGACCACACATTGTTGCCGGAGAGATTCAGCAGCAGAACGCGCCGCAAACCGTCGCGTTTCGCCCGACCGATGCGCGCCGCGTGGTTTCCCCCACAACAGCGGCCTTGATGCGGCAGATGATGCAGGGCGTGGTGCTGCACGGCACCGGGCGCAAAGCCGTTCTTGAGGGTTATAGCGCTGCTGGGAAGACTGGCACGGCGCAGAAATTCGATCCTGCTATTCACAAGTATTCCCACACCAAGTTCTGGTCGTCGTTTGCGGGATTTGCGCCCATCAATAATCCAGCGATCACAGTGGTGGTAATTTTCGATTCGCCATGGGCGCCAACAACTGTGAAGCGCGAAGGTGGTTGGATAGCGGCGCCGGTTTTCCATCGAATCGCGCAGCAGGTGCTCGAGTATCTGCACACACCACACGATCTTGAACTTCCTGCCAGCCGCCAGGTCTTGCTCGCCCAAGAAAAGGCAAGCGACAAGGATTTGGAGGAAGGATCTCCCGATCATCCAGGCGAGGCGCTTGACGACAGCGATGACGGTACAACGGAGTTATCTAGCTCGACAAATAGTGCGGCGACCGGCGTCTCGCCCATCGAATCGGGCGAGGATCCTTCGGTTTCGCTCAGGACGGGCGCCGGACTCCCTGCAAGCAATGGAATTGTTCCCGCGGCGATGCGCGAGCCATCGAATGCGCCTGCTGTGAACGAACCAGATCCAGCGAAGCAATCTGACACTGCCACTAGTCGCTCAACGACCGCGGCACCTCAACCTGCGAACGGCACCGTCGTTCTCGATGTTGAACAAGGCGGAATCGTGGTGCCATCGTTCATCGGGAAATCGGAACGTTCCGCAATTGAATTGGCGGAATCGAGCGGACTTGATCTCGATATTATCGGCAACGGCGTTGCTCAGGACCAGTCGCCTCCGCCCGGCGTCCACGTTGAATCAGGGACAAAGATCACGGTTCGGTTCGGACGTTGAGGTTTGTTTTCTCCGTGAACTCCCGAAGTTTCTCAGCGATCTCTGCGGTTAAAAGCGTTGCAAAGGGGGAACAAACCGCTCCCGAAGCAGCGGAAATGAAAGGTATTCGGAGTTTCACGCGAACAAAAACTCTTTTGTCCTGAGTTCTTTGATCTTATCCCGCAACTTCGCCGCCTCCTCAAACTCGAATTTCTTCGCCGTCTCACGCATTTCGGTTTCGAGCTTAGCGATAAATGCATCCAGCTCTTCCTGGCTCCTGAAATCCGGAATGCCATCCGCTTCGGCGCTTGCGAGTTCTGCATAATCGGCTTCAACGATTTTCGCCAATGACATTTCTACCGGCCGCACAATTGACTGGGGCGTAATTCCATTTGCCTGGTTGTACGCTTCCTGGATCGCGCGCCGGCGGCTGGTTTCGTCCATTGCCTTCTGCATCGATTCGGTCATGTTGTCGGCGTAGAGCACGGCACGACCGTTAATGTTGCGGGCGCAGCGGCCGATCGTCTGGATCAGAGAACCGCTCGACCTCAGGAATCCCTCTTTGTCGGCATCGAGCACGGCGACTAGAGAAACTTCGGGCAAATCGAGTCCCTCACGCAGCAAGTTAATCCCGATCAGCACATCGAACTCGCCGCGGCGCAAATCTCGCAGAATCTTCACCCGTTCCAGCGTCTCAATCTCCGAATGCATGTAGCGGCACTTGACGCCTACTTCGCTGTAATACTCGGCCAGGTCTTCTGCCATGCGCTTGGTTAGCGTCGTGACCAATACCCGCTCTCCCTGCTCCACACGCTGCCGAATTTCGTGCAGCAGATCGTCAATCTGCCCTTTCACCGGCCGCACTTCGACCGGAGGATCAACGAGTCCGGTGGGCCGGATGATTTGCTCAACCACAACGCCCGCCGATTTCGTCAGCTCGTAAGGCCCCGGAGTCGCAGAAACATAAATCAATTGATTTGACCGGTGCTCGAATTCCTCAAACGTCAGCGGGCGATTGTCGAGCGCTGAAGGCATGCGAAATCCATACTCAACGAGCGTCGATTTGCGCGAGCGGTCGCCGTGATACATGCCGTGGAGTTGCGGCACGGTCTGGTGCGACTCGTCGATCAGCATCAGGTAATCGCGGGCAAAATAATCCAGCAGCGTCGGCGGCGGTTCGCCGGGCATGCGTCCGGTGAAGTGGCGCGAGTAATTCTCAATACCGTGGCAGTAACCGACCGACTTGATCATTTCGAGGTCGTACATGGTGCGCTGATGCACGCGTTGTGCCTCGACCATCCGGCCTTGCTTTTCCAGTTCTTTTTCCCACCACGCCAGTTCTTCTTTGATGGAATCGACCGCTCGCGACCGCGTCTCCGGTTTCATTACATAGTGCGTTTTCGGATAGATCGGCAGCCGCACATACTTCTGCTTGACTGTGCCAAACAGCGGATCAATTTGCGAAAGCGATTCGACTTCATCTCCCCATAACTCGATCCGATAAGCGAAATCGTCATAAGTCGGGTAAACCTCAATCACGTCACCGCGCACGCGGAATGTTCCGCGGCGGAAGTCACCATCAGTGCGCTCGTAGAGTATTTCAACCAGCTTGCGGGTGATGTCCTCGCGCTTGATCTTCTGCCCTTTTTCGAGGAACAGCAGCATCCCGTAATATGCTTCCGGAGATCCCAAGCCATATATGCAGCTCACCGAAGCCACGATGAGAACATCACGGCGCTCAAACAACGATCGCGTAGCTGAAAGGCGCAGCTTGTCGAGTTCGTCGTTGATGGTGGCTTCTTTTTCGATGTACAGATCGGCCGCGGGAACGTAGGCTTCCGGCTGGTAATAGTCGTAATACGATACAAAATACTCAACTGCATTGTGCGGAAAGAAATTCTTGAACTCGTGGTAGAGTTGCGCCGCCAGCGTTTTGTTATGGGCCATCACCAGCGCAGGCCGGTTCAACTGCTCGATGACTTTCGCCATCGTGTAGGTCTTGCCCGAACCGGTGACTCCAAGTAGAACCTGATGCTGCTCGCGGTCGAACACACCGCGAACGAGCGCCTGGATGGCTTGCCCCTGGTCGCCTTTCGGCTTGTAATCGCTGACGAGACGGAAATCCATGGGAGATTACTTACCTCGGATGTTCCACGTCACACACAGACAGGAATTTTTCGAGGTGAGTATCTCTAAATTATAGC
>DATIYR010000331.1:0-8308 GCA_035517535.1 Terriglobales bacterium | reverse complement strand
ATCGAAGTCAATCCTCACACTGCAAGCACGACGTCTTCCCAGGGCGTGCCGGCGCAACCCAACGCGCTCGTGGTTACCACGTTTCTTCTGAATCCGGGAGAAGAAGTCATCGTCGGCCGGCAAATTCGAAAAGTGCTGAAGAATCCCAAATCCGTCGGGACGTATCCCCCACCACCTTCCACGACCCTCTCCTGATCGACTCCGAATGGGGTTAGCGTTCAGAATCCCGCTTCATCGGAGCAAGGAGACGATCTAGGATGAGTGCTTCGAGTCCAACAATGTGCCGCGTGTTCTTAACTTCCAATCCGGGTTGATAATAATCTCGAACCCGTGGTTGATAATAATAATGTGCAAATGAAAAAGCTTCTGATTTCGGGACTGCTTCTCTTGCTGGCTGCGATTGCAGCATGTCTGTTCAGTTGCAGCAGCAAGAACAATTCTGTTCGGACGACCGGCACTCCGCCTCCACCACCTGCGACCACAACCACCGTCACCACATATCACAACGATAATGCTCGCACCGGGCAGAATCTGAACGAAACCACGCTCACCCCTGCCAATGTAGACGCATCCAGTTTTGGATTGCTGTTCGTTATTACCGCAGACGGTAGAGTTGACGCCCAGCCGCTGTACGTGCCCAATTTGAGCATTTCGGGCACGAAGCACAATGTGCTCTTTGTCGTGACCGAACACGGGAGCGTCTATGGTTTCGATGCCGATTCCGGAACCCAACTTTGGCAAGTTTCGACCCTCGGTTCGGGCGAAACGCCGAGCGATGATCATGGTTGCGGACAAATAACGCCGGAAATCGGCGTCACAGCTACTCCCGTGATCGACGCCAGCATGGGAGCGCACGGAACCATCTACGTTGTGGGCATGTCGAAAGATGCATCCGGCAACTACCATCAGCGACTGCACGCGCTCGACCTGACCACGGGCGCCGAGGAACTTGGCGGCCCCAAGGAAATTCAGGCGTCCTATCCGGGAACGGGCGACAACAGCTCGGGCGGCGAAGTAAGCTTCAGTCCCGGACAGCAGGTGGATCGGCCCGGACTGCTCCTTATTAATGGTGTGGTCTACACCAGTTGGGGTTCGCACTGCGACATCCGTCCGTACAGCGGCTGGATCATCGGTTATGACGAGCAAACGCTCGAGCAGGTGTCGGTACTGAACCTCACGCCAAACGGAAACGAGGGCGCGCTCTGGATGGCCGGCGCCGGGCCAGCGGCGGACTCGAACGGGAATATTTTCGCGCTGGATGCGAATGGCAGTTTTGACGCGACCCTCAGCGCGCAGGAATTTCCCAATCAAGGCGATTTCGGCAATGCATTTTTAAAGATAGCGACCGCGAACCGGCAACTCGCTGTGGTTGATTACTTCGAGATGTCAAATCAATCCTCCGAAAATGACACGGATGAAGATCTCGGTTCAGGCGGAGCATTGGTGCTGCCGGATCTTACGGACAACTCGGGTCAGACTCACCATCTTGCCGTGGGTGCCGGAAAAGACGCCAATATTTATGTCGTCGACCGCGATGCGATGGGGAAGTTCAATTCAAACTCGAACAACATCTACCAGGAAGTTCAGGGAGCTCTAGGCGGTGGTGTATTCTCCATGCCTGCGTTTTTTAATAACACGGTCTACTACGGAGCGGTCAGTGACAACATCAAGGCTTTTACCATCACGAATGCTAAGCTTGGGAGTACTCCTGCGTCCCAGACGGCGAATGCATTCGCGTACCCCGGGGCCACGCCCAGCATTTCTGCCAATGGCAGCAGCAGCGCGATTCTCTGGGCCGCTGAGAATGCAAATCCTGCGGTTCTGCACGCCTTTAACGCAACAAATCTGGCAACCGAGCTATACAACAGCAACCAGGCATCCGGTGGCCGCGACCATTTTGGCGCCGGAAATAAATTCATCACGCCGACCATAATCAACGGAAAAGTCTATGTGGGGACGACAAGCGGCGTCGGAGTGTTTGGACTGCTGCACTAGGAAGAGTTTTTAAAACTTCGGCGTCTTAAATACCTGGAATTCCCGGATATGCGGCTCGGCAGACGATTCCAGAATATTGAGTCGGACGCGCGATGTGGTGACGGCGGGGAAGCTGTCGATTTTCTTGTGCCCGATGGCGTGGCCTTCGACTAACGTTTTCCAATTCTTGCCGTCCCACGCCTCGATCCGATAGTGCTCGACATGCTGCCCATCGTTGAGCCATTCCATAACCAGACTTCGCTCGAAAGTGACAGGACGGCGGAAGTCTGCTTCGAGTATGGCATGATGCGATCCAGCCGGGGCCGACCAGAACGTACTCGCATCCCCGTCGAGGGCCGCTTCGGTTGAGGAATTGTGAATATGTTTTTTGGCAATCAAGTTTGTTTCATACCGCTCGCGGATCGCTCCACCGAACTCTTCGAGCCTTTTCACGTCTAAGTCTGGCAGCAACCCTCTTCGATCGGGTGCGATGCCGAGCATCAGTTGCCCGCCGCGTCCGACCGTACTCTCATAAGTCGATATCAGTTCTGCCACGCTCTTGAGCGTGCCTTCATCATTCGGATGCCAGAACCAATGCGCTTTGTGTAGCGGCGTATCTGCCTCCACGGGGCGCCAGCGCAGGTATCCGTGTCGATCGAGAACGTTCCAGTTCTCGTAAGGAATTACGCCGTCTTCGTTTCCCACCCAGCGAATATCTCCGTACTCGAACAGTGCGGCGTCGGCAAATACCAGCGTGTTCGGCTGATACATGCGCAGGTTATCGATGTATCGCTTGAAGTCGTAAACATGGCCTTCGCTTCCGGCGCCATCCAGCCAGAACTCGACAAGCTCCCCATAGTGTGAAGCTAGCTCCTGCAGCTCCGCAATGTAGTAGTTATCGTATGCGGCAGAGTCATGATACTTTGGCTCGTGTCGGTCCCACGGTGAGAGATAGACGCCGAATCTCAATCCGAACTTTCGCGCGGATTCTGAAACCTGCCTAACCACGTCACCATGCCCGTGTTCCCAGGGACTGCTCTTCACGCTGTAATCGGTCTGCTCGGTTGGCCACAAGCAGAATCCATCATGATGCTTCGCCACCAGCACGACGTATTTCGCGCCGGCCGCTTTGATTGCGCGCATCCATTGATCAGGGTTGAACTGAGTCGGATTGAAAACTTCAGGGCTGGCAGTTCCGTCTCCCCATTCGCGGTCTAAGTAAGTGTTTGTGCCGAAGTGGATGATTACGCCAAATTCAAGATCCTGCCATTCGACCTGCTGCGGCGACGGTTTGATATCGACAAAATTCTGGGCAGCTAGGGTGGAACTGAAAATCCCCAGCGCAATAAGTGAGTGAATGGCAGATCGGAAATTGAGCACTGTGGGATCTTAATGCGTTTTGGCGGTTTTATGCGCGCCATCTCTCGCTGCTTCGAGCAAGCGCGTGACTTTTTCTTCAAGGACCATAACCCGCTGATATTCGCGTCCTTTGGCCGGACCCATGGAAATTTTTTCATTGCGATGTTGCATCGGGCTGGGGAGATGCGCCCGCACGCTGGCGTGAATCTCCCGCACACCTGTCTCCTCAATGACGCGATGCACGTTGGCTTCGTTTATTCCGCCTCCTGCCATAATCGCGAGTCGGGTGTCTGCAGCGCGGGTCAGCTCTGCAATAATTGGAATGCCTTGCAGCCCCTTCTGCTCGCCTCCAGAAGTGAGGATGCGGTGGGCGCCAGCTTTGATCACGTCTTCCAGCGCTTGCGCGAGATCGCGTGACATATCAAAAGCGCGATGGAACGTGGCTTTCAGCGGACGCACCATTTGGATTAAGCAGCGCGTTCTCTCAAGATCGACATCTCCGTTCTCCTGCAGAATTCCAAAGACAATTCCGTCCGCTCCCAGTTTCTTGGCCATGAGCACGTCCTGCTCCATGGTTTGAAACTCTTCTGCGCTGTAACAGAAGTCCCCGCCCCGCGGACGAATCATTACGTAGAGATCAATATTGAGCTTTGATCGGAGAGTTGAGATCAATCCCGCACTGGGAGTTACTCCGCCTTCAAGAAGATTGCTGCACAATTCGATGCGGTGCGCCCCGCCGCGCTCAGCAGCGAGCGCCGACTCCACTGAATCCGCGCAGATTTCAACAATCACCGGTCCATTCATAAGCTCCCGACTCCTACAGGCCGCCTCTAGTGGCGAACCGTAGTCTGCTGGAATTAATCCAGCAGACTCGGGATGACGCTAAAAAATGTAGTGCAAGCTGAGTTGTATCTGTCGCGGGTTAGAACGCACGCTGTCGATCAGACCGAAGTCGGAACTGGTAATGTTGTTGCTTGGATAACCGTAACTCGCAATATTGAAGATATTGAAGAAGTCCGCCCGGAAGCCCACTACTTGTGACTCCCAGACGTGGAAATCCTTGAACAGCGACATGTCTACCTCGCGAAAACCGGGTGCGCGTTCCGTAGTGTTATCCGCGCTGCCGAAGGTGAACGGAGCCGGATTGCCGTAAGCACAAGTGCCATTGTCTACGCCGGCAGTAATGCAAGGCGTTGCCGAGGGATCGGTGCCCCACCAATTCTGGATCGACTGGTTGCGAATAACCATTGGCCGATACTGGTTGGCGCGACTGAAGCCCCAGGTATTCGTGTTGCTGTTGCCGTTCGCGAAAATCGTCTCCGGAAATCCGGAGTAAAGAATGGCCGTAGTCGCGAACTTCCAGCCTCCTAACACTCCGTCCACAACTCCGTTCACATCGCTGCCATAGGTTTTTCCGCGTCCGAAGGGAACCTCGTACACGCCAACGAAATTGAGGCTGTGACGAACATCCATTGCGGAGGGGCCGTAATCGGCTTCGATGTCGTAACCGTTCTGTTGCGAGAGGCCGTTGAATGGCGCGTTAGGTAAGGCACCCACCGCATAGTTTCCAGAGGAATCAGTTAAAGACTTTGCGTAGGTGTAATTGAGGACGTACTCAAAACCATGGTAAGTCCGCTGACGAAGAGTGACCTGCCCTGCATTGTAAGTCATCCGCGCCTGAGATTCGGTGATGAGGATGGGATTGCATTCACCGACTAACGCGAAGTATGGTGGCTGGTCGGCAGCGGGAATGTTTGCGGCTCCGCATCCTCCGACATTATTCAGGTCCTGGGCTTGCGCGGTAGTAAGCTGGTTACCATTGCGGTAGTCGGCGAGGTGATGTCCAATCTGGCCGTGATAGCCCACACTGAGTGAAAGTTCATTCGTTAGCGCATATTCGGTCACGAGCGTGAACTGGTGTATGTAAGCGGGCTGCACATCCTGCGGCCACACTGAATACAAAGAGTTGTTAATTCCGAGGGGTTGGCTGAAGGCATTCGCCACCGAAAACGGTGTTCCCCCTGAGGTTGTTGATGGAGTGGTCGCGTTGCTGTTAATCGCGAGCGAGAACGGCGGACTCGAGGTCAGGCGTTGGTTGAAAGAATAACCTTCGAAGAAACTTGTCGCGCCATAACCGCCACGAACCACGAGCTTGCTCATTGGCTGGTACGCGAAGCCGAGCCGCGGCATGATTTGTTTGTAGTTGGCGTTGTAACATGCATGCGTGGGGCAGACTACCGATCCCGGTATAGCCAGCGCCGGAACCTGACCTGCATACTCGACTGTTCCATCGGGAAGCACGTTGGCGGTTTTGTTGTTCTGCTCATACCAGGGCTGATCGTATTCGTAACGTATCCCAAGGTTGATCGTTAGTCTGCCCGTAAGCTTCAAATCATCCTGAAAGAATCCGGCAAGACGCCACTGGCGGTTTCCAACCCAGCCGAGGGGGGAAGCTAACTGTACGTTCTGAATGCGGCCAAGAACAAAGTCCGCCGGGCCGTATCCGGCGCCATTGGCGGCATTTGGGTCGGAGGTGAAAATTCCGTTGTAGTTGAACGTTCCCAGGAAACCGACGTTCCCTGCGTTGAGATAATTCTGTTGATAGCGGTTCGCCTGTCCGCCAATGGTGAAATAGTGACGCCCGTGCTGCCACGTCAGATTGTCCTGGTAGACGAAGGTGTTATCGGTAAACACTTGGGGGTTGGCACTGGTGCCGACATAGTTAGCACTGCTTATGCTTTGGCCAGTAAATCCAACGTACTGCTGCGTACCGAATGGGATGCCCACCTTGGAATCGCCTGTCAAGCCAAATTGACCCGATGGATCAGTGGGGACACCGTTGTTCCATGTAAGGCGCGTGAAGCCAAGTCGAAATTCGTTGACGACATATGGCGAGAAGGTGTGAACGAGGCTGAGTCCGCCAATCTTTGTAGGATAGTTATTGTGAGCCGGAAAGAACACCGGGATCAGCGCAGCCGTAAAGTCGCTGCCCGTGCCCTGCGAATAAAAGCCGCTCACCCGATTGGCATTGCCCGGAGTCCAATCAATCTTGAAATCTTCTTGGTTGTTGGACAGATATTTGGGCTGTGGCCCCTGAAAATTGTTGTTGATCAGGCCATCCGTAGGCTGCGCGTTGGGTGCGGGATAAAGTTCGGGATGCGCCGCCAGGAACAGGGCTACCGGATTCACAACCGGCACCTGGTTGTTTCCGTAGGCGGCAAAGCTGTTCTGCGTGTCGTAGAGCTGGATGCCTTTCGCGTTGAGCGCGGAAAAATCTCCCTTGAGCATTGCCGGAGTGAGCAGGCTGGCTGTGCCGAAGCCGCCTTGGTGCTGACGGACGCCTTCGTAGTCGGCAAAGAAAAATAGCCGGTCCTTGACGATTGGCCCGCCGAAGGTCGCGCCAAAAATATTCTGTGTATAGGAGTTTTTCTTGGTGATGGGGACTGTGTAATCGTTTGTCCAGCTATTGGCGTTGAGGATCTGGCTCTCTAAAAAGTCGTATGCCGAGCCGTGATAATTGTTGGTGCCTGACTTCAAAATGGTTACGACGTCTCCACCGTTAGCATTTCCGTAAGTGGCGTTGGCGTTCGCCGAAATCACGCGCAATTCCCCGATCGCATCGGGGGCGGGATTGTAAGCGATTAAGTTGTTTTGCGGCTCATTGTTGTCGGCCCCCTCAAGTGTGTAATTGTTCGCCTGTTCCCGGTTGCCGTTGATGGACGCGATGCCGCTGTTGTAAGTGTTGCGTTCAATGGCATTGTTGCCGGTCATGCCGGTTGGATCAGTATCGACCGATCCAGGTACGAAAAGCGTCAATGACGAAAAGTTACGGCCATTCAATGGGATGTTCTGGATCTCGGCTGTAGTAAGGCTGGTTCCCAACGTCGCATCGGTGGTGTCCAGGATCGGATGTACGGTCTCATTGACCACCATCTGAGTCGAGGCGGTGACCTTCATGCCAACATCTACTTTGGCCGTTTGATTGATTTCGAGTGCGAAGGGAGCCACCTCTGCCGGAGCGAACCCTTTTGCTTCGACCGCCACCGTATAAGTTCCGATCGGGAGGAATCGAATGGTGTAAACCCCGGTCCCGTTGGTTTGTGCCGTGGTCTTTACCCCGGTCGCGGTATTCGTAGCGGTGACAGTGGCATCGACGATAACCGCACCACTGGGATCGGCTACCGTTCCGGTAATCGATCCAGTGACGGTTTGCCCGATGGCCGCGACTGCAAGAAAAACTACGCCTATTAAGGATGAAACCAACAAATATCGGCACAGCTTTTTCATAAGGATCCTCCTGATTTGGCGATCCGGACGCATGTGTGCTGAGAAGCTTGCAACAGGCGACCCTACCCAGAATGCATGGATACTGTCAAGCAAAATTGATTGAATTGGCTAATTTTAATCAATTAGTTGACCAATGTGGCTCGGCACGATGTTTTAGAAACCATACTCCTGATGTACACTCGTGCGTTCGCGAACCGGGCCGGGTCCTCGCGGGAGGTCGCTGGCGAGGGCACAAATGAAAGCAAGAGCCGAAAAACGCGTCGATGGAATACTGCGCGAGTTGCGCCACAAGGGTAGTGTCTCGCTCGAGGAGTTGGTAAAAACGCTGCACACTTCGCCGGCCAGCGTGAGGCGGGATCTCGCGAAACTGGAATTAAAAGGATTGGTCCGTCGCACGCCCGGGGGAGCCACGCTTGTCGAGCCTCTGCTCTATGAGCCTTTTCGTTACGACTCGCTGTTTCGGAACCGCGAGCAGAACCGCGCCGCCGAGAAGCGACGGATTGGCCTGGCCGCGGCTGAGCTAATTCTCGAAAATGAAACCGTTGGTTTTACGGCCGGAACCACGACCACGCACGTCGCTCGCAGCTTGCGCAATCGCCACAATATTCGTGTGATTACCAACGCCCTGAATATCGCCATGGAGCTTAGCAATTGCGAAGGCTTAAGGACGTTCGTGACGGGCGGGTTT
>DATIYR010000330.1:0-3613 GCA_035517535.1 Terriglobales bacterium | reverse complement strand
GCCGATCACTTTCCCAAATGCTTTGCGCTGTTTTGCGTATGCAATTGCGCTCTCAAGAGAGTTGCGCGCCGCCCCAACGCATGCTGCGCCCAGTTTGAAGCGGCCAACGTTCAAGACGTTGAAAGCAATGTGATGGCCTTTACCGATCTCTCCCAGAACATTCCCCACCGGCACCTTGCAATCATTCAGGATCAGCGGGCACGTCGATGACCCTCGAATGCCCATCTTGTGTTCTTCCGCACCCACAGAGAAGCCCGGGAACTTGCGCTCAACAATGAAGGCTGTGAATTTCTCCCCATCCACTTTGGCAAAAACGATAAACAAGTCCGCAAAACCAGCGTTGGTGATCCACATCTTCTCGCCATTGAGCAGATAGTATTTGCCATCTGAGGAGAGCGTGGCGCGGGTGCGGCAATTCAGTGCGTCGGAGCCCGAAGAGGATTCCGATAATGCGTAAGCGCCTACGGTTTCGCCTCGCGCGAGCCCAGGCAAGTATTTCTTTTTCTGCTCCTCAGTTCCGAAATAAACGATGGGAAGAGTACCGATACAGGTGTGCGCCCCCCATGTGGTACTGAACCCGCCGTATTTCGCCATGCGATCGGCAATAATTGCAGAAGTCACTTTGTCGAGTTCCATGCCGCCGTACCGCTCCGGAACATCGACCCCGCTTAGGCCCAGTTCACCCGCTTTCTTCAACAGTTCTCGATTTATGGTGAAATTTTTCTGCTCCATTCTCTCGACATTCGCAACGATTTCTTTCGTCGCGAATTCTTCCGCAGTTTGCGCGATCAACAAATGTTGTTCGCTGAAATCTTCAGGAGTAAATATTTCTTCGGCGGCGCGCTCTTCGACCACGAAGCTCCCGCCAGCGATCATTTTCTTGGCTGCGGGCATGGGTATTACTGTCGCCATATTTCACCTCGTTCTGTCGGTTGCACGAAGATGGCCTGGGAGGGTGCGGCTTCGACCGGATTTTTTGTTGAGGCGGTTACCTCAGAAGCCGAAGTTCGCACCTCCCAAAGCCTGGGACAGCGGCGACCTCCCCTGATCGCTGCCTCCCGTTCTCGGTGATTTCTTCCGTACTCACGAGAGAAGAGAAAGGAAGGGGCACGGCTGCGGGCTGTGCCTTCAGGTGCAGAAGATGAGGTCTCAGTGCGAGGCGGTTACCTCGTCGGCTGAACGATTAGCAGAACCTGGTCCTGTGGCACGGCTGAAACCGCAACCCTTCCCTGTCTCAGCTCAGGCAACCGCCGCAGCGGCTTCTTTGTGCTCACGCGCTGCCGGCCTTCTTGCACGCCGCGCCGGTTTCGCCGCTTGCCGGTATTCGCCGGACGGTTTCACCACCGCGTCCATGATGGCCTTTTGCGCATCCACATAGCTCTTCACGCCCTCACGCGTCAGCTCAGCCAGCGGCAGGAACGGGAACGGACGCAGCAGTTCCATCGTCTTGCCCGCTGTCTTCACGTTGGCATTCATCTGCTTGCCGGCCAGATCGACCAGCTTTTTCTGGGCCTCGATGAAAGATTCCGTAGCTTGCCTCGCCAGCTCCGCCACTTCGGTCTTCTTCATTTTTTTGGTTTCCTTCTTGTGGCCGGTGGCCTTCGCGGTCTCGTCAACGATCACATCCAGGAACTGCTTCTGCGCTTTGACGAACGTCTCCAGGCCCTCGCGCGCCAGGTCCACCACGTTCTCCGGCTGATACGGCTTGCCGGCCTTCGCGGCTTCGACCCAGGTGTGAGTCTGCTTGCCTGCGATCTTCAGGAACTCCTCTTGCATGTGGATGAAGGTTTCGACGCTTCGCTGCAGCAGGTCCGTCATGGCATGGGCCGCGGGGATATCGCCCATGCGCTCTTTCACTCCAGCCATCAGAATTTCATTCTGCTGTTTGCCCAGCTCGAGAAGAATTTTTTGTCCTTCGATAAAGTTGCTGACGCCCTCGCCCGCCACCTCGCTGAGAATGGCGGTAGGGGAATGATGCGGGTCGGTCAACTGCTCGCGTACCGCTTCAATAATCTTTGCGTTCTGGCGCATGGCCAGGTCCAGAAGAATCCGCTGTGTGGCGAAGAACCCCTGCACCCCCTGTTGCGCCCAGCCCGATAAAATAGAAACAAATGACGACTCCCTTGGATGAGTCCGGGAGGTCTCGCTCTTTGCAACCGGCATATCAAGCCTCCTTTTGCTGCACTGCAGCATTCGACTAACATATAGTTCTTGAATAAGTTAATGTCAAGCTATATATTGTCTTTGTGCAGAGCAACATAGCGAGGCGATATGAAAACTCCGGCGGTGGTCATCAAAAAATATGGCAATCGCCGCCTCTATGACACCGCCGCCAGCCGCTACATCAATCTCGATGACATCGCCGCTCTGATTCGTGAGGGTAAAGACGTGAAAGTCGTGGATGCGAAAACCGGTCAGGACCTCACGCGGGTCACCTTGACCCAAATCATTACCGAAGACGCTAAGGATAAACCAACCGGCCTCCCGCTCGAGCTTCTGCGTCAGTTAATCGTTGCTTCCGACGAAGTACGGCAAGAGTTCATCATGTGGTACTTAAAATCCGCATTAGATACCTATCAAAAGGTACAGGACGCAGTAACCAACCGCCTCGGCGAAGTGCAATCGGCAATTCTGTCTCCGGTAGAAATGATGAAGCGTCTCCTGGGTGCAACCCCAGCCGCTGCGCCGGCTGAATCCGAAGTAGAGGCGCTCCGCCGGCGTGTAGCTGAATTGGAAGCACGTCTCGAGACGACCCCACAAAAACCACAAATGAGGAAGAGCGGCGTCAAAACTCGCGTTCGCACTTCGTCCGGGAAAAACGTTCGTCACTAATTCGCATCGAAAGTGCTATAGAGTCGAGGAATATCGTTCAGGTATAATCCTCGGCGGAAAGTGTCCATCCGCTGCGCCTCGCGTTGGTGTATCGGGTACGTGGTCCCTGAGGACTCAGGAAATTGCGCGCACAAAAAACGGCAGACTGTTCAAACGGAAACGGAATAAAGCCTCGCAAGTTATCGCCCCAACCGCATACTGAAGCCAATACCACGTTGTGGTCGGAGGCGCTGTTCGCGGCGGAGATCTTGCTACTGCATGCAACCCCGGTTTACTACGGCTTTGGCGTGCCCCACGGCGATGACTCCGCGGTGGTTATTATTCCCGGTTTTCTTGGCACCGACCTTTACTTAATGGAGCTCCACGGCTGGCTGGGCCGCATCGGGTATAGGCCATATTTTTCTGGAATCGGAATCAACGCCGATTGCCCCAATCTTCTGATCAAGCGCCACCTGAATGAGACGATCGAGCGTGCGCTCGATGAGACCGGACGAAAAATTCACCTGATCGGTCACAGCTTGGGCGGCGTTATCGCGCGGTCCGTTGCCGGTGCAAGGCCCAAAGATGTGGCCTCAGTGATTACCCTGGCCTCGCCGATTCGGGGTACGGTCGCAAACCGCACTATTATCCACGCCGCCGAAGCAATCCGTCTGCGAATTTTGCAGGAGCATGGGAAGGGCGTTTTGCCCCAGTGCTACACCGGGCGCTGTACCTGCAATTTTGTGGATGCCTTGCGGCGCGAAGTTCCGGATGCCATGATCGAAACCGCGATTTATACCAA
>DATIYR010000329.1:0-4654 GCA_035517535.1 Terriglobales bacterium | reverse complement strand
CATCTCACCGTTTGCCGGACACATGCCGCAGAGAGACTGAATGCGACACTCAATGCACTTGGTCATCCGAGTACGCTTGCGGGTTCGTAACTCGAGGAGGGCCCCTTCCCAAACCTGCCGCACGCCCACTTCCGTTACGTTAAAGGTCTCCTTCTGGGATATGACACAGATGCCCATCTCTCCGTAAGGGTTAATCGCAAAACCCTTGACCCCACCGCCGCAGTGATACATCGTGTCGACGTGCCTCAAATTGGGAGGCCCCTCGAGATCGTGTTTTGCCAATCGAAGATACTCGGCCTTGCCTTTTGGCGCCGCCATGTCCAATGCGACAACCTCTTCCGGCGTCAACCGCACTGCCAGCGGGCTCTGCGAGCAATCAATCCGAGGATTGATTTGCCCATCCATCTTGAACTCGACACCCAGCTCTTCTTCCGCGAACCGCCGCATGGCCATCACTTCATGCTTGTTGATGCTTGTCGCCACTGTCTTCAACTTCAGCGGCAGGCCGCGCTCCTTCAGCAACTTGATCCCGCGCAGGCAGCGGTCGTACGAGCCCGGGATCATCGTGAGTGCCTCATACGTCTCGCGCGTACGGCCGTAGAGCGTGATCTCGATCGCGAACGGCGGCCACTCCTTCAGGTAATCCGCAATGTGCTCGTTGATCAGGATTCCGTTGGTGAACAGCGTGATCAGGAATCCTCTTTTCTTGGCGTAGGTGTAAATCTCCAGAAAGTCTTTGCGGGCGAAGATTTCGCCGCCGGTGTAGAGAATCCAGAAGCAGCCCATCTCGACCAGTTCGTCGAGCATTCGGAAATGTTCTTCCTTGCTCAACTCCCGCTGCTTCGCGTCTAGATCACCCATGGGAAGATTGTTGTAGCAATGCAGGCACTCGAGCGGGCAGCGGCGCGTAACTTCAATCGAAACTTGCAGCGGAACTCGTTCACCAGCCTGTCGCTGGTGCAGGTCTGCGCTGAATGCTCCGTAACTGAGTTGCTCCAAACTCGCCTCCGAATTCTGAAAGCGGCGGACGCGATCAAAGCCACTGAGTCAGCGTCCGCCGCTTACAGTCCTTCCCGCCCCACTGGTGTCAGTCGCCCGCCATCGCCACAGATGCAGGGACCTCGACCAGACCAACAGCCTTCATCTCGTTCACGAACTCCATCACGTCGCGCTCGGCCTGCGCCACTTCGACTTCATATTCTTCAGCAACGGCCATCGCCAGTTCCGCAGCGGTGCGGGGAGCGTCGAGCAACTTCCAGATCAGCGAACCGGTGCCGTTGAAGCTGTAAATGGAAGCGAGGTCGCCGACTTTTGAGCGAATGGGAACGATCAGAGTTTCTCCCGCGACCACGCGCGCGACCACGGATTGCGATCTGACGAATGCGTCTTGCGATCTTGCCTGTGCGGCGGTTGCCATATACCCGACCCCACTTCCGGATTTCGTAACAAACGAAACCCGACAGATTTCGTCCCAAGTTGAGATTACGGCAGAATCGAGTATCGAAAGCAATCAGACTTGTTGGCAGGTATTGAGTTTGTTATCACTCGCGCTGGTTCGCCGAAGCTTTACAAAATGCAGGGGGTTACGAGCCAAAAAGGGCCGTCCGGACGTGATCCGAGTCATGCTGGCGGAGCAGCCGGCCTCGAACTCGACGCCGGTTTTCGATTCTGACGTTTCCAGTGGACAATCGAAAGAAAACGCTATAAAAAGAAATGCGGACTGAATGCTTGCATTTCAGTTCGCCCAGAGCTGTTCCCGTGCTCAACGAAGAACGCCGCCGCGCCATCCTCGATCTGGTCACACATCAGGGACGCGTGTTGGTCACCGAACTCGCTGCGCAATTCAACACCTCGCAGGTCACCATCCGCAAAGATCTCGAAGTGCTGCACGCGCAAGGAATGGTGCACCGCACGCACGGCGGAGCGCTGCCGGCGCGCGAAGGAGCACTGGAAGATCCGACGCTGCGTGAAAAAGAGAAGCTGCATCGCCAGGAAAAGCTGCGCATTGCAGATGCCGCCGCCGAAAAAGTGAAAGAAGGCCAGGTTCTGATTCTCGATTCGGGCACGACGACCACCGCGATTGCGCGCGCGCTGCGCAACTTTAAGAGTCTGACCATTATTACGAATGCAGTGAACATTGCCGCGGAACTTGCCGGAACTGCGGTGGAAGTGATTTTGACTGGCGGCACGCTGCGCAAGAATTCTTTTTCGCTGGTTGGGCCGATTGCCGAAGAAACTCTGCGGCGGTTGAATGCCGATCTGCTTTTTCTTGGCGTCGACGGATTTGATGTTCACTATGGGCTAAGCACTCCGAACTTGCTGGAAGCCAAGGTGAATCGCGTGATGGTGGAGGTCGCAAAGAAAACCGTTGCCGTCTGCGATGCCAGCAAGTTTGGACGGCGCAGCCTGTCGTTGATTGCGCCCACGTCGTCTCTGCAGGAAGTTATCACCGATCGCGCCGCGCCCAAATCCGATCTGAAAGTTTTGAAGCAGGCCGGGATTGAGGTGACGCTGGTCTGAACCGATTGTAGAAGGTAGATTTCAGAATGCAGAATGAAAACCGTGTGCTGCACCATCTGCTGCAATTTGAAATCCACGTTCTTATTGTCGTCTTAACTTCTGAATTCTGACTTCTTCATTCTGACTTCCCCATGGCCCGTTTCGACGTCACCATCGCCGGCGAATTGAACCTCGACCTCATCCTTTACGGGTTGCCCGAGCAACTTTTGCCCGAGCGCGAGTTGCTCGCCGACCGCATGATGCTGACGCTAGGGTCGTCGTCGGCAATCGTGGCGCACAATCTGTCGGCGCTCGGCAGCAGCGTGGGATTTCAGTCGCGCATCGGCGATGATCCACTCGGCAAGATTGCTCTTGAACGTTTGCAGCAGGGCGGCGTCGATGTTTCGAAGGTGCGCATGGTTCCCGGCGCGACCACAACCGGCCTGACGGTGATTCTGCATCAGCAGAATTGGCGCAACATTCTTACCTATTCTGGAACGATCGCCGAGTTGTCGTGGAACGATCTCGATTTCGACTATCTAGCCGATTCGCGACATTTTCATTTTTCTTCGTATTACTTGCAGAAAAACCTGCGGCCGCGCGTAGGCGAACTGTTTCAAAAACTGAAAGCCAAGGGATTGACGATTTCGCTCGACACGAACGACGATCCCGACGATCGGTGGGAAGGTGGTTTGAGCGAGGTGCTGCGGCACGTCGACGTGTTCCTTCCCAACGAACGCGAGGCGTGCAAAGCGGCAGCGACGGAAGATTTGGAAGAAGCAGTGAAGAAACTGTCGCAGCAAGTGCCGCTGGTCGTCGTCAAGTTAGGCCGCAAGGGCGCGATGGCTCAGCGCGGAAACGAACGCATCGTCGTGCCAGCCAAAGAAGTGGTTCCCGTTGATAGCGTCGGTGCCGGCGACAGCTTCGACGCTGGATTCTTGCATGAATTCGTGCGTGGTTCGGATTTGCAGACGTGCCTGAAGTCAGGCAATCGCTCGGGAGCACTCTCTACAACGCGACCCGGCGGCACGGAAGCATTTCGGGACGCGGTGCACCGCGAGCAGTTCCTTCGGCCCCGCACTTGAGTGTAATCGGGATATTTCGCCAACTCACCCGCTAGTTTCCGTCAGAGCATTTGCAGGCTGTCGGAGGCCACGGCGGAGGCGGCGGCGCTATTAAGAACGTATTCAGCCGCGCCACTGGCATTTCGTTGAGAACACCGACGCGCAGCCAGAACAACGACGCAGTCATCGCAATCATCGCGCCAATGACTAAGAAGCAGACGAGCCTTCGTGACGGCAGGTGGGGTGGTTCGTCTGCTTTCCTTGCCACAAACACCCTCCTCATCGGCAGAACCAGCCCAATCACCATCAGTAAGAAAGCTAAATACAACTCGACCACATCCCGCTGGAAACCCGGTCCCAAAATCGCGTCACCGATCCACTCGGAAAATGTGAATATGGAACGTTCACGGATCAGCAGCGGAACGACGGAAAGGATAAAACGTGGAAACGCCCAGAACCACACGATGACAAACATCACGAACCACGCCGGGCGAGAGCGCTTCGCATGGCCCGTCCATACAACAATCATCCCGATGAGAATAATTGCCAGTGATGCGACATCTTGAGCTTCTCCCCGGAACACCACGTTATCCATTGGTGCCAGCAAAATGTGGGGACTGAAGTAATTCCACAAGGGTGAATTCCACAAAGATGGTCGAATAAGATAAAGCAGCGCAACGGTATGGAGCAGACTGGATATAAAGACCGAATCGGGGCGTACTCTCATGGGCAGTCCTCCGACAGACCGCCATCTACGCACCACCTTACTCCGAACGGCGAGCAGTTGCCAGTCAACTGACGCTGTCAGGCGGTTTCACTCAAAACCGGCTCACCTCAAGCAGCAAATGCTCCTTAAACTCTGCCTTCAGTTTTGGCACTGAATTCGCTTCGGCCTGGACTTTCCCCAAGTCCTTGCCATCAACATAGTCCACCACATGGTAGCTGCCCGGCTTCAGACCGCGTAGCTCGACCTCGCCCTTGAAGGAACCGTTGTCGGGCGCGAAGAACGCGTAATACGTCTTTCCGTCTTTATCGATCGCGTACGCTTCCGGCGAATCGTAGCCGTAGGTGTACAGATCGCGGAACTCGCC
>DATIYR010000328.1:0-6805 GCA_035517535.1 Terriglobales bacterium | reverse complement strand
AACGCGGCTTTCTTCAGGACATCGATATCCATCCCAATGTAGTCGGGAGCTGCGGGCGCAGTCTCCGCCGCTTGCGATTTCGGCGGCGACACGAATCGGTTCATCGCGTTCGTGATCCACGGGGCAGTGAACCAGACGGCGAAAATGACTGCTATCAGACCGCTCGCGAACAAGGCGACGCTGTTGGTGACTTCCGCCTTTTTATCGATGGAAGTTTCTTCTTCCCGCGGAGAGATGCTCTTGTTCGCGGCCCGCGGCGGTTGAGGTTCTTCGATCTCGATGAGCGGAAGCGGCTTGCCGGTGGAATGAATCGCCTGGCTTATGGCCCTTGCCGCTATTCGCGCCATGCGCTCGAGAGTACGCGCGTCGTTGTCCCAAAAGGCGGCAGGTTCGGAGGAGAAAACTTCAAGCACTCCCAAAACCCCGCCCTTGAGAGTTTTAATTGGGCAGGCCACCAGCGAACGAATTCCGACGGCGCGACAATTTTCATGCTCAATGTGCGCGTCGTTCTCGGTGTCATCGCATTTGAGAGTCGCTTTCGAGCGGATACATTCGCCGGAAAAGCCAGAGCGAGGGTCGAGACGAACTCCCAACTCTGGCGAATCGTTGCCCGCGCGGGCCACGCAGGTTAAATCGGATGAACCGTCGTCACTTTTTAAAGCAATCGCGGCGCCACTTGCCCAGGTCAAAGCCAGGGCGCGCTCGGCGATCAGTTGCAGTGAGCCTTCGAGATTGGGGCCAAACAGTTCCACGTCTTTCTGGATTTCCGCCCACTCGGCAATCAGCGAGGTGTAACTCGATGCCGAGTTGGGTCGCGCGCGAACGGTTTGCGGCACGAATGTGGGAGTCGGTTCCATCCTGATTTCTTGTTTAGTGTTCCCCTCGCCGGCCGTATCGTTCACCTTCAGCCATTGCTGCAACTGAAGCAACGAAACTTCGGGCAACTCCGGAAAACGAATGCCGGTTTTTCCGGAGGTCTCGGCCCAGACCACGTGCCCCGTGGTGTGAATGCGCGAGCCGGTTTCCGAAAGATCGAGCACCAGCGGCAACAGCCGATTGACTTTCATCGGGCCCGGCGCTTGAACGCAAGTGCCGGATTCGCTGATGTTCAGAACCTCGCAAAGCTCAAGCGGAGCGGCTTGCGAACTGCCATTCAGGCTGGCGTAGGCGGGGGTATGCACTGTGCGACGAAGCACACGTCGGCGCTCCCGGCCATGAATTCCATTTTTCGGGGCAGTCTCCACCGGCTGGCTCCGCACCGACAACCAGATTGCCTTCATCTTACCCCAGAGTAGGAGCAAGACAAGGGCACAAACGGGTAGCCATTTGTACACTCAGCACTGGCGCGGGCTTGCGCCCAGGTGCGAGAGCCGGGAAATAGCTGCAACCATCATGCTGGCAAGCAGTTGCATGGTGGTCACATGCTGATCGTGGAAGGCGTTAGGCGAGGCGGAAAGGACCTCGAAGATCCCCACAGTTCGCTGAAATTGGCGTAAGGGAGCGGCAAGGATTGAACGCACGCCGAGGCGCCGGCAAGTGGCCAGGTCGACTTGGGGATCGTCCTCAGCGTCATTGCACAGCACCACTTCGCCGCTGCGAAGGCATTCGGCGGAAATTCCAGAATCGGTTTGAAGCCGGATACCGACGTCGGGAGCAGTTCGTCCAGAACGTGCGCGGCAGATGACTTCATCACCACTGCGGAGGGCGATGGCGGCGCCGCTAGCCCCGGTTAGAGATTGCGCGCGTTCGGTGATGACTCCGATGGCGGGCTCGACCTCGAATTTCGGAACCGAGAATCGCTCCCCGGACTCCGAGTCGTGCTGCCACGCGTAGACGTAGTCGAAGTCCGGCTCTTGATCCGCAAAGGTCGGATAAACCGGTTCCCCGCCGGGCACGGTGGAAAGCAAGTCACGCACCAGACGATTCAGTTCATCGTCGTGAATGACGCGGGCCAATGGTTGCGCACGCAGCGATCCGCCGAGCAAACGCGAAAGACTGATAACCGCTTTACTCCCGCAGGCTAAACAGGCGGGCGTAGTATTCGCGCCGATCAATTCGCATTGCACGCAAAAGATGGCAGTCGGTAATGAAAGAAAATGAATCTGGGAACCCGATATTCGAGCGGGCATCGAGCAAAATTCCTCCCAAGGAAGAAAACAATCACGTTAAAGTTTGGTTGCCGGTTGAGGAAAGTAGCGGGATTGGTTCGGCTGTGGAAATCATCCGGCGCGGGCTTCGACCAGCTCGGGACTGCTCGCAAGCAGAAAGTTGTCATCGCTATCGGCGATGCGGCGCAGTGCGTCAGCGAGAGCCGTCGCGAAATCAGAGATCAGAAGATTGATGTCCAGCTGAAGGTCGCGGTTCGCGTAAGCGCGAAAAAGCAAAAATTTGCCGCAGTAATGCTTGCTGGCGCTCACCAGATCAAGCTTGAGGGTCCACATATTTCCGAAGCCTGGAGCAGACGCCGGGTCTGTTTTCATCCAGCGCACGTGCGGGCAGACGGTCGGCTGAACCAGCGACATACCCTCGCGATGAGCGGCCAATTCCGCGCGCAGTTCGAAAGCATCGAAGTCATTCGCTTGAAACCCTGTGTTTAGAACACGGCAAAGGGCGGGAAAGTCCGCCACCATTTTGAGGTCTTCGCTGGCACGGCGAATCGCAAGGTTGTTTACAAAGACCTGACGCTGCTCCATCGTCCGCTGCGCCACGCGCCGAAGTTCGCCGAATTCGAGGTATCCGAGGTGCTGCACGCCAATCCAAATTCCTACGCCGAGCACGGCGAGGACTAGTCCTAGAGTGCTGCCCGTTGGCCAAAGCAAAAACAGGCTGAGTAGAGCGAAGAGGGCAGAGACGCCATAAAGGATTATCACCACCTGCTTTTGCGACATTCCCCGCTGCAGGAGTTTGTGATGAATGTGCTCGAGATCGGCTTCGAACAACGGCTTGCCACTGATCCATCTGCGAAGGACGGAAAGTGAAGTTTCAAGGATCGGCAATCCGAATGAGACAAGCGGAATGGCGACTGCGATGATAGTCGGAGACTTCTGGGCGCTGTAGAGCGCCAGAGCGCTCAGAATGAAGCCGATGAAGAGGCTGCCACAGTCGCCGAGAAAAATTGTCGCCGGGTTGAAATTGAACCGCAGGAAGCCCAGAATCGCGCCCGCCAGGGCCAGCGCTATCAACGCGATTATCGACATGTGCTGAACCAGCGCAACCACAAAGACAACCAGCGTAGAGAACAGCGCCGAACCGGCCGCGAGTCCATCGAGCCCGTCAATCAAGTTGAATGCGTTGGTAATCGCGATTACCCACAATATGGTCAGTGGCAGGCTGACGTACCAGGAGAACTGGTGCGAACCGAACAGCGCCGGCAAATCCAAAATTCGCAAGCCTCCGGCAAACAACATCGCTCCGGCGATTGCCTGAACGAAGAATTTGAAGTACGGACTCGCCGAGCGCAGGTCGTCATAAATTCCGAGCGAGAGGATCAAAATCGCGGGTGGAAGGATAGTGGGCAATGGCCCGAGCGAAAACGCCTCTTGCGAATTAACTAAACGTGCAACCGCGAGCGTGATGGCGGTTGCGACCAGGAATGAAAGTGTAATTGCAACTCCGCCCAGTCTGGGAATGGACTGACTGTGCAGATGGTGATCGCTGGCGGCTTGGGATATCCAGCCGCGGCCCTCGGCAATATCGCGTACAAATTTTGTGAAAATAAAGGAAAACAGTAACGCGCTGACGAACGCCAGCAATAGCACTGTCACACTCAGTCCCCCTCAGAACTGTTGTGGACCGTATTCCAGCCGCGAAGCTGGAGATAAACCCTGAATGTAAATGGAAATATAAACGTCAGTTGGGCGCGGAACTATTCCCTGAGTGGGTACGGGCTGTTTCCGAACTTTGTACGCGGGGAAAATTGCAACCCGGTTGCGAAATTCTCTGTGCTAGACTCCAGCTCAAAATGCGGAAAGTTTCGGATTTTCGCTTCTGTGTGTTGCTGCTCGCTCTTATTTCGCCTGCGGTTCTGGCCCAAACCATCCCAACGTTACAACCGAAGAAAGTAGATGCGCCTTCAGCCATAGTTTCAAACTCGGTCTCCGAGACCAGCGGGCAGGTGGATTCGGCCGTTCGCCTGGGAAGCGGCGATCTAGTCGAGGTGAGCGTTTTTGAAGTTCCCGATCTCGATACCAAAATTCGCGTAAACGGCGAAGGTGATATCAACCTACCGTTGATCAACGACGTGCATGTTGCCGGACTCACGGTCGATGAAGCTGAAGCGGTAATCGAGCAACGGCTGGAGCACGGAGGGTTTCTTAAGAACCCCCACGTGCAGATTTTCGTGCAGGAGTATACGTCTCAGGGCGCGAGTATTTTGGGTGAAATCGCGAAGCCGGGAATTTATCCGGTGCTGGGCGATGAGAAGTTGTTTACGTTAATTTCCGCCGCCGGGGGATTCACCGATCGCGCCGGCAAGACAATCACGGTTACCCATCGCGATCACGCGCCGATAGTCCTTCCGATCTCACGCAATCTGGAGGAGCATCGCGAAAGCGACATCGCCGTGCTTCCGGGAGACACCATCATTGTGCGCCGTGCGGACGTGGTTTATGTTGTCGGCGATGTAGGGCGGCCAAGCGGATTTCTGATGGAAAACGGCAGCATCAGCGTGCTCCAGGCGATCGCTCTTGCCGGCGGAACAAATTCGACCGCAAAGCTGAACAGCGCGCGGATTGTGCGCAAAGGACCTTCGGGACTAACCACCATTCCCGTCCCGCTGAAAAAGTTGCTGGAAGCCAAAAGCAACGACCTGCCGCTGCAGGCCGATGACATTCTGTTCGTACCGACAAGCTCGCGCAAGCTGATGCAGGAGCGCTCTGCCGAAGCCGCAGTCCAGCTGGCGACCGGCGTCGGGGTTGTCGCTATTCATCCCTAAGCGGCCAAGGCGGCTTCAGATACGCTGGCATCCGCGACTACTGCGGTCAGAATATTCAGATAATCGAACGCGGTCCGCTCACGCGAAAAATTCCTCACGATGTATTCCCGGCCGTTTCTGGCGAGCGTTTCGCGCAACCGGGATTCATTCCGAAGTTTCACGATGGCATCACACAGCGCCGCCGGATTTTCCGGCTCGACATAAATTCCGGCCTGGCTACGCTCAATGATCTCGCGTGCCTGGCCATTGACCGCCAAAATTACCGGTCGCGCGCAAGCCATGAATTCGAGCATCTTGGTGGGAATCACGGTTTCGAACACTGGCGATTTCCTGAGCAACACCAGGCAAACATCCGAAGCCGCAATGTATTGCGGTATATTTTCTCGTTCCTGCCGGGGAACAAATCGAATATTGGTGAGTGCCCTTGAGCTGGCAACTTTCTCGATCCGCTCACGATCCGCGCCGTCTCCAACCAGCATGAACAATATGTTTGGTTCGCTTGCTTGCAATTTTTCGGCGGCGGCAATAACGGTATCTAATCCATGAGCCAGGCCGAGCGTTCCGATAAACGAGACAATGAATTTTTCTTCTGCGCCCAATTCCGTGCGCAGAGCAGGATTCGAACTCTGCGGGCAGAAAAGACTGGTTTCGACCCCGTTAGGAGCGATTGAAATTTTTTGCTGGGGCAGTCTCCATCTGCTAATGAGGTATTCGCGAAATGCCGGGGTGACCACAACGATGTGGTCGGCCTCGCGATAAAGAAAGCGTGCGATCCTTTCGAGAATGCGATGCAGAGCGGAGTCGGCACCTCCGACTCCGACCGCAACCAGCGACTCCGGCCAAAGATCCCGCACTTCCAGAACGAACGGCACGCAATTGAGGCGCGCGATCCACCAGCCGGCGAGACCGACCAGCAACTGCGGCGAGCTGGCAATAACTACGTCAGGCCGTTCGAGGAATGAACCGGTGATCGAAGCCGACGCAAAGAAAGAGCTGTAGTTCAGGATCCTTTCGTAGGGTTTGCGATTGGGGAAGGGCAAAAGCCACGAGCGCACGACTTTGACAGCCTGAATTTGTTCGCAATAAACCAAACGGCGAAAATGCCGTCGGTACTCGGAGCGCAGAACACCATCGGGATGATTGGGAAATCCGGTCAAGACCGTAACTTCGTGCCCGGCTTTGGCCCAGTGTTGCGAAAGTTCGGAAACCCGTCCTGCCGGCGCGCCCATTTCCGGCGGAAAGTACTGCGACGTGTAGAGAATCTTCAGAACGTCCTCAGTAATAGCAAAGTTTGAAAGCCCCTTTGTAGAGAAACGCGCGCGTCCGGTTCGATTTGCTTCCCGCATAAGCTTGCCAGCGGTTCGCGAAATGCTCGAACACCGGTTCCGAAGTAATTCGGTGCATCACACGCAACTGGGTGACGTGCAAGCGGTGATAAAACGGGCTCGCGATCATGGGCAATAAAGTGTCGGAAAGTTCGTAACGCGACCAGAAACCGAGATCGTAGCGATGAAGATTCGTCTGCAGCGTTTTTACCGCGGCGCAAAACAAGTTCATAGCCTCGCGCGATCCAGTGGCAAGGAAATAGTCGTAGACACCCCACGCTGCCCAAATGAAGCCGTTCAGGATGTGAGTGGGCGGAGAGACGATGTACTCTTCAAACCAGGTATTCCCGTCCGCATCCTGAAAGTTAACTCCGCCTGAGTCGGCATTCGAAAGAAATGCGCAGAAGGCAAGGGATGCAGAATTCAGATATTTGTGTTCGGCGGTTTCGGCGTGCGCGCGAACCAGCAGCGAGATGCCCTGTCCCTGCGCAAGTCCCGAGTACCACGGTGCCTTTAGCGTCTGCCGATATTCCCAGTCGAAGTGGTG
>DATIYR010000327.1:0-4430 GCA_035517535.1 Terriglobales bacterium | reverse complement strand
ACGATGAACGACGTGCGCAACGTCACGCCTGAGATCGTCTGGCGCATCTTCTCAATCGTGCGCAGAAAAATATCCGCGCTACCGCCGCGCTTCATTCGTTTCAGCGTCGTGGCTGAGGCATGCTGCAGGGGAACATCGACGTAAGAGCAGATTTTTTCGTGCCGCGCGATGGTATCGAGCAAGCGCCCGGTGATCTTGTTTGGATACGCGTATAGGAAACGTACCCAACGCAGCTCCTCGATTCCTGCCAGTTTTTCCAGCAGAAGAGCAAGTCCGTCTTTCAGCCCGAAATCTTCACCGTAGCAAGTCGTGTCCTGGCCGATGAGCGTGATCTCACGCACGCCGGATCGCGCCAGCCGCTCGGCCTCGGCAACAACCGACTCGAATCTCCGCGAACGAAATTTTCCACGTAATTGCGGAATAATGCAGAAGCTGCAGGGATGATCGCAACCCTCGGCAATCTTTATGTACGCGGAGTATTTCGGTGTTGCCAGAATCCGTGGCGCAGCTTCGTCGTACAAATAGTTTGGCAGGTCAGCGATGGCGCCATCCCAGGTCTCACGCGAAAAGCGTCCGTGAGTGGCACGCAAATCGCCCTCCGGGCGCGAACTTAGAATGCGGAACGGCGAATCGCTCGTCTCCCTGACAGGCGGCGCCGACACGCCGGCTGCTGCCAGAATCTTCTCCAGTTCGCCGGTCCCGACAACCGCATCGACCTCAGGAATGTTTTTGCGAATCTCATCGCGGAAACGTTCTACCAGACACCCGGCCACGACCAACTTCTTCGCCTTCCCGGTTTTATGCCGCGCCATCTCGAGAATGGCGTTCACCGACTCCTGTTGCGCACTCTCGATGAACGAGCACGTGTTGACGACGATGACATCGGCATCTTCGGCGCGTGGCACAAGCTCGGCTCCCGCCTGCGCCAGCATCCCCATCATCACTTCGCTATCGACGAGGTTTTTAGGGCAACCGAGGCTTACAAATCCGACCTTCGGAGCAGCAGTTTTAGGCGATTCCGGCTCAAGTACAGATGAGAATTTCGACGACATGCAATCTCATGATTTTAGCATTCTGACTGGCGAGAATGCGGGTACGAGGGCTGCCAGAAGCCGCGGTCAGTACAACCGTGAGGGTAGATCTTGCAGAAAGACAGCGCGCTCATTCAGCGCGATTCAGGTGCTTTTTCATGAAATATCGCTCGAACCAAGTCGCCCCACCAAATGGGCTGTGATCAGCGAAATCCGGCAACGGCGGCAAATAGCTACCTTGGATATCCTTCATCTGATCCATCCATGCCGGATGAGATGGGACCTTCATCCGATCCTCAGACCAGTGCGATACGAGGTGTCCCTTTTCAACTTTCCACGAGGATTTCATCGGAGTCACCTCCGATGAACATTATAGATTCAGCTTTCCGGCAGAATAGAAACCCAGGCCCGCCGCAAAGCGGGACCTGGGTTGGCTGCCCCCGAACCAGCCAATCGAAATCCATCAATGTTTGAACACGATCGATCCGAAAGTTCCGGCTAGATTATTTGCCGGGCCTGCGGTGAAGAACAGCGTGTTAGCAGCGCCGTTGGTTGTGTTGCCGCCGCCGAATTCAATTGCCCACAGTTGGTTGATCCGAATTGGCACGCCAAATTCGTCTCTGAGGAACCCCACAAAATGCCCAAGTGCGTCATATGCGACGATGGTTCCGTGATCGTTATTGTTTGAAATCAGCAGCGCATTGCTTAACGGGCCGAAGTTCTTCGGCGCTACCGCAAATCCCCAAGGCTGATTCAATGGAAGTCCCTGCGTGAATGGCCCGATTAATGTTCCGTCTTCCTTGTACATGTCGATATATCCGCCCGGGCCTTCGTTGGTGGGCGCATAGGCCACGAACACGACCCCGTTAATGTCGCTGATGCCGAAAGCCGCCATTCCGCCCGGCACGGCTGGATCAGTCGCGAACGTGCCTTTCCAGGTGAACGTGCCGTCATAAATGTCGACCGCGTTGTTGGCGTTATCCACCGCGAACAGCGAATTACCTGAAGCTTTGTTGGTGATTGCCAGAGCGGTGTAAGAGGCGCCTGAAGTGGAATTGTCCGCTATGACAATGGCGCTCTTGAGGTTAGCCGCCGGTGACCAGGCGCTGATGGTGCCATCGAGTGTGTCGAAAATAAAAATCGCTGCCGAGCCGTTGACCTGGAACTCCGTAGAACTGTTAATTACGATCCCCGTTGGCTGGCCCACGAAACCCTTCGCGTTTGGCGGAACCGAAACTACAAGTGATTGCCTGACGCCATTCTCGTCGTAGAGTGTGGACCATCCCGATCCCTGGTCCGCAATCCACCAAGGGCTGGTCGCGCCGCGTGCCATGCCCCATGCATTCACGTTCAGTGGATCGTCATTTTTTGCCGCTTTCGCCTGGTTTGAAGAGAGATTGGTAAGTCTGTATTGGGCCAGGGCGCTCGACGAAAGCACCAGAATCAGCCCAAACGTAGATAGCAGAGCGAACACACGACGCTGCATTGGATTCCTCCTGGAAGATGAGGGAGGCGGTAAGACTCGAGGCGGAATTCCGGCTGGCACTACCGCTTCACCTGTTCGCCGGAATCCTAAGACTCAGGGCGAGTGCGGATTGTCATCCGCGAGTAAAGCGTCTGTCATTCTCTTTCAACGAAATTGTCTGCGGGATGTCGCGGCAGTGGAAAAGTGGCAAGCAAAAAAACAGGCGTCTCGACTCCAATGAGTCGCGAGACGCCCGGGCAGCCCTCCCCCAAGAACTGCTCACCCCAAAAGTAACCGTGGGCTGAAAAATTGAGAATGGCACGAACGTGCCAAATCCTTCCACAGTCGCGGCTTTTGAAGGATTCACGATTTTCGCCGGCTTTTAACCGGCCTTACACAGTCCCTTTTGAAGTCCCGGTTTTTCTTGCCGATAACTTCAATGAGGGTGTGTGTCCGGGCCGCTCAGGCATTTCGAGGCGTCGACTTGGGTAAATTCTAATGTTCGCAATCATCGGAATGGTGGTCGTGATCTGCGCCATTGTCGGCGGATACTTGATGGAGCACGGCAATATCCGCGTCCTGCTTCAGCCGGCGGAATTGCTTATTATCGGCGGGGCCGCGACCGGCACGGTTCTGATCGCCAATCCGTTACACATCTTGAAGCAGATTGCCGGTGGCATCGGGGTGGTTTTCAAAGGCTCGAAAATCACCAAACAGCGCTATCTTGACTCTCTCCGACTCATCTATGAACTGCTCAACAAAGCCCGCCGTCAGGGCTTGATGTCTCTCGAAACTGACATCGAAGATCCTGATAAAAGCCCAATTTTCGCCAAAGACCCTGAGTTCCTCAAAGATGGACATGTGCGCAACTTTTTTTGCGACAGCATGCGCATGGCAATCAGCGGGGTCGAGGCGTTTGAACTCGATCAATTAATGGACATGGATTTGGAAATCCTTCACCACGAGGCTACGGTTCCCATCTCGTCATTGAGCACAGTGGCCGACTCCCTGCCCGGCCTCGGAATCGTGGCCGCAGTTCTGGGGGTTGTCATTACCATGCAGGCGCTCGGCGGACCGCCGGAGGAGATCGGGCACAAAGTCGCGGCGGCTTTGGTCGGCACGTTTCTCGGAATTCTCCTGTGCTACGGCTTCGTTGGCCCGATTTCCTCCAACATGGCCAAAGCCGCAGATGAAGAGCGCGCCTATCTTAATGTGCTGAAAGTTGTAGTAATTTCCTTTCTGAAAGGCACGGCGCCGATCATGGCGGTTGAAGCCGCGCGGCGCGCGATTCCCGGCCACGTACGTCCCACCTTCATCGAACTCGAGCAGGCCTGTCGCGGCGGCGGCACACCTGCCCCGGCTGAAGCAGCAGCCGATGCCGAACCGCCTCCGGAAGCCGAAGCTGCGTCATCCGGAGGATGATTTATGGACAGTTCGCGGCCGATCATCGTCATCAAGAAAAAAAGCGGACACGAGGGCCATCACGGCGGCGCGTGGAAAGTTGCCTATGCCGATTTCGTGACCGCGATGATGGCGCTCTTCATCGTGCTCTGGCTTCTGAATACCAGCAAGCCTGTGCGCGAAGCCATTGCGGGATATTTTCGCGATCCCGCCGGCACCGCGGGAAAGCTTGGCACCAGCAATGAAGGTCCCGGCGAGAAAGTGGTCGAGAAGTTCGTTCCCACCGACGACATGGGGAAACTGAAAGATCAGATCGAGCGCGCCATGCGCCAACTTCCCAACTTCGACAAGTTGAAAAATCAAATTGAAATCAAAGTTACTGCCGAAGGCCTGCGGATCGAGTTGCTCGAATCCGCAACCGGCACATTCTTCGATCTCGGCAGTCCCGATCCCAATGCCAACGGCAAGGAACTCCTGAACCTCTTAGCTGGTGAACTCGGAAAACTTCCAAACAAAATTTCTATTGAGGGGCA
>DATIYR010000326.1:0-4376 GCA_035517535.1 Terriglobales bacterium | reverse complement strand
TCAGAACCAAAAGCGTTTTGCCGTCGGGACTCACGACGCTGGTCACAGCCTGTCCCGCCAAATATTGCGGGTTATCCGCGAGGCCGGGGTTCAGCGGCGAAAATGTGGCGCCGGTCGGCGCAGTGGGCGTAATTCGCTGGCCGCTGTTGGGAATCGTCTGTTGCGCCAGCGCATTGGCAGAAATAAAAATAAGAACCGCGCCTACGAGAGTGAAGGAGTTGCTTCGAGTCATAACGAACGTTAACCAGAGTGAAATGAAATACGAGTGTACTCGCTCGTCGGGACAATCGACTGTGAATTGTCGAGCGCTGCCAACCACGCGGCGACTCTATTTCCTGCCCGAGTGTTCAAACCGGGAATTACCCGCACTTTGTGCAGCCACAGTTATTTTCAGCGCGAATCTTAGCTGCTAAAGTAAGCTTTGGGTGCTTTTTTCGCATCTATTTGACATTTGCAGGTGGGAGGAATGATGCAAATTGCAGTGGTCGGTTCCGGATACGTGGGATTGGTCGCGGGCGCGTGCTTCGCCGATCTTGGTCACGACGTAATCGTCGTTGATAACGACGACAAGAAACTTTCTGCGCTCAATCGCGGCCAAGTGCCCATCCACGAAAAGTTTCTGCCCGAGCTGTTGCACCGCCACCGTGGCTCTCGACTGAAATTTTCTGATGATCTGGAAGGCGCGGTACGGGCAAGTTCGGCGATCTTTATCGCAGTCGGCACGCCGCCGACAGAAGTCGGTGAAGCCGATCTTTCCTATGTCGAGTCTGTCGCGCGCAGCATCTCCGGCGCAATCAACGGATACAAGGTCGTGGTTGAGAAAAGCACGGTTCCGGTCTACACCAGCCATTGGGTCCGCAAAATCATCCTGCGCAACGGCGCCGAAACCGAAGAATTCGATGTAGCTTCGAATCCCGAATTTCTGCGCGAAGGAAGCGCGGTCACCGATTTTCTGTATCCCGACCGTATTGTGATAGGCGCTGATACGCCGAATTGCGCCGCTGTTTTGCGAGAGATCTACACCCCGCTCGCCGATGGCACCTACTATATGCGGCCGGATGCGATTCCCCGCCCCGATCGGGCGCAGATCCCACCGCCACTTATTGTCACGAGTGCAAAGAGCGCGGAACTGATCAAACACGCATCGAACGCCTTTCTCGCGATGAAGATCTCCTTCATCAACGCGGTCGCCTCGATCTGCGAAAGCGTGGGCGCCAATGTGCAACAGGTTTGCCAGGGGATCGGTACCGATAGCCGCATCGGGCCGCGCTTTCTGAATCCGGGCGTGGGGTACGGTGGCTCATGCTTCCCCAAGGATCTCATGGCCTTTCGCGCTGTCGCTCGCGAATGCGGTTATGACTTTCGGCTGTTAGATGAGGTCATGCGCATCAACGAAGAGCAGCGGCAGCGGTTCATCCGCAAGGTGCGCAGCGCGCTTTGGACTTTGCGCGGGAAAAAGCTCGGCGTGCTCGGTCTTGCATTTAAGGGCGGTACCGACGATGTTCGCGAGTCACCCGCGATTCTCTTGATCAATTCCTTGCTGCAGGAAGGTTGCCAAATTTCAGCTTACGATCCCGCGGCGCAGGAGCGCGCCAAGGAAGCCTTGAACTCCAATGTACAGTTTGCAGAAGATGCATACGATGCCGCTCACGACGCTGACGCGCTGCTGATCCTTACTGAATGGGAGGAGTTTGGCGCACTCGATCTTAAGCGGCTCAAGACCGAGCTCAAGTATCCCATCATCATCGACGGCCGAAACTTGTATGATCCTGAGTTAATGTCCGCGAACGGATTCACCTATTACAGTGTCGGTCGGCCGGCCGCCAGTCCAGAGCCGGGTTCCGTCCGCGCCTCCGAAACTCCCGCCAGAAAGAACACTCGCACATGAAAGCGCGCGCGCTGGTCACCGGCGGCGCCGGTTTTATCGGCTCACACCTGTGTGACGCTCTGCTCGCCGAAGGTTACTCAGTTATTGTTGTCGATAATCTGCTGACCGGCCGAATGTCGAACATCGAGCATTTGCGGCGCGAAGGAAATTTTGAATTTCTGCAGATCGACATTAACCGTCCCTTTGATTGTGGCGAGGTGAACTACGTTTTCCATTTCGCTTCTCCGGCAAGTCCGGTCGATTACATGGTGCATGGCATCGACACATTGAAAGTCGGTTCGCTCGGCACCATGCACGCGCTCGATGTCGCGCACAAATATCACGCGAAATATCTGTTCGCTTCGACCTCCGAATGCTACGGCGATCCCCTCGAACATCCTCAGAAGGAAACCTACTGGGGAAACGTAAATACGATTGGTCCACGCTCGGTTTATGACGAAGCCAAGCGTTTTAGTGAAGCGCTGACCATGGCTTACCACCGTTACAACTCAGTCGATACTCGCATGGTGCGAATCTTCAATACTTACGGGCCGCGAATGCAGTTAAACGATGGGCGAGTGATTCCCAACTTCATGAAGCAGTCATTGCTCGGAAAAGACCTTACGGTTTATGGCGATGGCAAGCAGACCCGGAGTTTCTGCTACGTTAGTGACGAGGTTGATGGTATTCTTCGGCTGGTGAAATCAGACGAGCATTTCCCGGTGAATATTGGTAATCCCGACGAGTTCACGATCCTCGAGTGCGCAAAACGCGTAATCGAAATTACCGGATCAAAGAGCAAGATCGCGTACGAGAAACTTCCCCAGGACGATCCCAAGCAGCGGCGGCCGGATATCACAAAGGCAAGAACTCTGCTCGCTTGGGAGCCGAAGATCCCGCTCGACACCGGCCTACGAATGTCGCTGGATTATTTCCGCGAAGTCGTCGCCGCCGAATCGGCCGCACGGGCGTAAGCGCAACTTGGCTTCGCGATTTAGCCGAGCAGCACACCTTGAATCTCGCAGCCGAGATTCTCTCACCTGTTATCCTCAATTTCCGGAGTGAACGTGAGGCAAGTTCGAACCTTGTTTTGGGACGTCGGCGGCGTCCTGCTCAGCAATGCCTGGGACCACCAGGAACGCCAGCGCGCAGTCGAGCAGTTCCATCTTCAGAAAGATGAATTTGAGGCCAGTCATAAGCAGGTAGTTGCCGACTTCGAAACCGGAAAGATGACGCTCGACCAGTATCTCGAACGTACGGTCTTCTACCAAAGCCGAAGTTTTACGCGCGAGGAATTCAAACGATATATGCTCTCCCAGTCGCGAGCCAAGCAGGAAACTCTGGATTTTGCGCGCGCGCTGGCGACGAAATGCGTCATGTCTACTATCAACAACGAGTCGCGCGAGCTGAACGAGTATCGCATTCGCACATTCGAACTTACGAAGATTTTCGATTTGTTTGTCAGCTCGTGCTACGTGGGTTTGCGCAAACCTGATGAACGCATTTACCGCCTCGCCATTGATCTCGTGCAGAAAGATCCGCAGGAAACCTGCTTCATCGATGATCGTCCCGAGAATATCGAAGGCGCTCAGAAGATCGGAATGCGGACAATTCTGGTGCAGAACTTTCCACAATTGAAAAACGACTTGCAATCGCTTGGCATAGAATCCTAAATCTGAAACACAGCCCCTGAATGCCAACTTCCAAGAAATCATTAAAAATCGCGATGGTCGGAAACGGATTTATCGCGCGTGCCCACGCAAATGCTTTCAACCAGGTGGGCCACTTCTTTGATCTTGCTTACGAATTGAAACTGCAGGTCCTCTGCGGTCGAGACCAGTCGAAACTGGAGGCCTTCGCTAATCAATGGGGATGGGCTGAAATCTCGACCGACTGGGAGAGCGCAATCACGCGGCGCGACATCGACGCGGTCGACATCGCAGTACCGAACGCTCTGCATGCGCCAATTGCGCTCGCTGCGGCGAAGGCGGGGAAAATGATTTTCTGCGAAAAGCCGCTCGCCATGTCACTAGCCGAGGCGCAAAAAATGGCTGCAACCGCCGAGGAGGTGCCGAATCTAGTTTGGTTCAATTACCGCCGCGTGCCGGCAGTTGTATTCGCGAAGCAGCTCATCGAAGAAGGCCGGCTCGGGCACATTCACCATTACCGCTCTCATTACTTCAATCAATCAGGCGTAGATCCCGCCAAGGGGCAGACCTGGCGCTACCGCCGCGCCGAAGCCGGTTCAGGCGCTATCGGCGATCTGCTTTCACATTCGCTCGATATGGCGCTTTATCTTAACGGCGATATCAGCCAGCTTTCCGCAATGCAGCACACTTTCATTCCCGGCCGCGAAGTCGATGACGCCGTCTCGGTTCTGGCCTATTTCGCGAACGGCAGTCTCGGCAGCTTCGAAGCCAGCCGTTTCGGAGTGGGGCGCAGAAATGGGATTGGGTTCGAAATTTACGGCTCGAAAGGCAATCTAGCCTTCGACCTTGAAGACATGAAC
>DATIYR010000325.1:0-3962 GCA_035517535.1 Terriglobales bacterium | reverse complement strand
ATGGAAGGCTATTACGACCTGGCGACTCCATATTTCGCCGCCAATTACACCATGGATCATCTGGATCTCCCGCCTAATTACCGCAGCCAGATTTCTTTCGCGACTTACGACGCCGGGCACATGGTATATCTGCCCATGTCTGGTTTGAAGAAGCTGAAAGGCGACGAGTCGAACTTTATCGAGAAGGCCACAAGTGAAGGCGAGGTGAAAGCCGGAGGTTAGGTCGGAGAATCGCGGCTTAAAACCCCCCCGGCTGTTTTGAGGGAGCTGGGTACACGCTGTCAAACACCACCCACATTACCGCGATCAGCACAAACAGCAGCACGCTGCCTTCGGGTCCCACGGAGCCTCCGGTGAGCCAGCGCGGCCCGTGAAATGATGGACGCAGCAACCGTCCATGTGCCAGCATCCCGCTATCAGGGACGGAGTAGAGAAAGCTCTCGCCCCAATCCCATGCTGCGTGCATGCCCACGGCGAACCATAAGGTCCCTGTCCGGCGCAGCGTTAAACAGAAGAACAACCCGATGCACGCCGCGCCCAGCGCGCCGGTCACGCTTTCGCCCGGATTCCACAAATGAATTGAGCCAAACGCCACTGAAAGCAATACCGCCGCCGGCCAGAAGCCGGTTGCTTCTGACAATGTGATCAAGCTGTAACCGCGATAGAGAAAATCTTCATAGAAGCCGACCACCAGAAACATCACGCCCCAAAACGCGCCAAATTTCAGCGCGCGAGCAGCGTGCTCGCCGAGTTTTCCGAACTGAAACACGCCGATGCCGCGCATCACCAGCAGCAGCAGAGTAATCGCGGCGAGTCCCCATGCAACACCGGACCAGAATTCTTTTTTGAAGGCACCGCGAATCGGCAGGCCAAAAGCGCCGAACGGCCGCATTTCAATCTTCGCCAGAAATACCGCCGGGGCGAATGCCGCCACCACCAGCAGGCATTCTTCAAGCAGCAGCAACCACAGCGGACTGACGTTGTCTGCCGACTCCCCGATGAACTGTCCGGCTGCAAACAACAGCACAAATCGCAGCGCGTAGTACCAGCCGAAATAGATCAGCACGCGCCATATCGCGCGCACCCCATTTTCGTCCGCAAAAATTGATTCGGGGAACGGACTCGGCAAAAGCCGCGACTGGCGCGGCTTTGGATCTGGTTCGATCGGCCCTTGCGATTGCGATTCAGGCATTGCGGTTTTCAGTAATGCGCCGAGACATGGTAAAACAATCCGTCCTCTTCATGAACGCATTCTTTACACGCGAACGCTTCGGCACGCCGCAGATTTTCGCGGGAATACTGCTGTTGATTTTCGTCGGCGAGTGCGCCTGGCTGGTTGCGCACGAATATCGTGGCGCAATTGGGACCAACGAGAGTGAGTTCGTGCGCATTGAAGAGGGTCTGGCGCAGTGGAGCGGCCAGGGAATTGCCGGCACGCCGTCGATGAAGAATCCGCTCGAATTCAGCTCCAGCGGCGCCAGCGAGAGCTATGACGCCTACCACTCGCCGCTTTGGTATCTGATTGCGGCCGCGCCAGTAGCTGCTTTCCACGTCTATCCTGAATCCTGGGCCTGGCTTTGGCTCACGCGCGCGCCTTACATCATTTTTGGAACGTTGCTTGGCGCGTCCCTTTGGTATGTTTCGCGCCGTCTCTACGGAAATGCCGGCGGATACATCGCGCTCGGGCTCTACTGCTTTTCTCCCGCGGTGATTCGCAGTAGCGTCTTATGGGCTGCCGACGCCAACATCGGCGGAGCGTGGGGCACATTCGGCGCGGTATTTACAGCCATCGCTGTCTCGCACACGCTCTACGCTGCCCGCGAAGTCGTGCTCTGGAATTGGCGCCGCACGCTTTTGTTGGGAGTCTCTCTCACGCTTGCGGTCGGCTCGCATTTCATGCTGGCAATAATTCTGCCGGCGCTTCTCGGCTTCATGCTCTACGTGGCGCCGCAGCGGAAACTCGCCGCCACAATCATTCTCATCTCCGCATGTATCGTTGCTTCCGTGCTGCTGTTCGCATCCTACTTTTTTCATCCGAGGATTTTCTTTTCCGGCTTGGCCCACGCTCGCCTGCTTGATGCCAGCTGGCGTGCCGCGGCAATGTCCGGCGCGTACCTGCAATTGGGCAGGGAAATTCTGGCGAGCGGGCCGGTGCTTATTGTTATGGTTCCGGCTGCGCTGACCGTATATTTCGTCTGGCGGCGCACACGATATTTCGGCAACACCGCGCCGCTGCTCATGGCGGCTCTGTTCATGGTGCTTCGGGTTTTCTCACCCCACAGTTCGGGGTCGATTTTCGGCCTTGCCGCGGTCGTGTTTCTTTTTGTTTTTGTGGCCGGAATTGCTGCAGACCTGGTCGAAACTAAGGCGCGCGAAGCGGTTTCGGCTGTAATCGTGGGGCTTGTGGCCGCAAATGCCCTCTGGGACCTGCTGGCTTTGGCGCGCATAGGACGTTAACTCCCGCCGGCGGAACAGGCGTAAAATTAAGTAAAAGCCGCAACCTCTGGGCAAGTTGTTCGTTCTAATTATGTAGGGGGCGGGTATGCGTACCGGGAACCTCAACTTCGCACCTCATATTCTTTCCCTTGGAACTGTCCTGCTTCTCTTCTCGTTCTCCGCTTCAGCTCAGGGTTTTGGCGCCCATGGTGGCGGCGCGATTGCTCCACGCGGAGCGCCGGCGAGCGTAACCTCCTTCGGCTTCGGCGGCCATCCCGGATTTCATGGCGTGCCGGCGAGCGTGACTTCGCAAGGCTTCGGGGGACATGTTGCTTTCCGCGGCTTTCCTCCAAGCGTGACCTCACAAGGTTTTGGACGAGGGATACGCATGCACGAGCGTCCATTTCGCCGCGACTATCGGCGCGGCTACGGCTTTTATAGCCCGTTCTATGGCGGATATTACGCGCCCTACGACTACTATCCCTACGATTACTCCGACAATGGCTATGTTGACGATCCCGGCATTTCAGCCGACATTCAGGCTCAGCGTGACTACGACGCTCTCCAGCAACTCGAGAATGACTACCGAACGCAATTGAATTCCTCGCGCGTGCAGCAAGCCAGTGTGCAAACTGCACCGGAGCCGGTTGCGAACCAGCCCAGCACGGTGCTGATCTTTAAAGACGGACACCAGGTCGAAGTTGAGAATTACGCCATCGTCGGCGCCACTCTATATGAGCTGAGTGATGGCTATTCGAAAAAAGTTCAACTTGCAGATCTTGATCTTCCCGCGACGGTGAAGGAAAATGACAACCGCGGTGTAGAGTTTCAGCTTCCCGCGGGCTCGAAATTGAATTAATGCGAGCAGCGGATTAGCTTGACAGCGTTGACATGCTGAATCTTTCGCGAGTGTCGCTGATTTTGGTTCTTCTCGCCGGGACTGCGGCAGCTCAAGTTCGAGCTGGCGGTTTCCGATCACCGGGTTTCGGCGGGCGTTCATCGGTGTTCGTCCGCGGACATCGTCCTTACTATCCCGGTTACGGCTATTACGCTGTTCCCTATTTCTGGGATGATTACGAGCCGTACGATTACGAATATGCGCCACCGGAGCCGCCTCCGGCCCCGCAACCGGTCGTCCAAGCAGTGACTGAACCGGTTTCTGACGCCGTTATGCTCGAGTTACACGGGAACCAATGGGTGCGGGTTACGAATTTCTCGCAGGCTTCTGATCGTGGTCTTTCGGTTCTGGCCGAGCAGGCAACTCCTGCGAAACCTCTGCCCGCGGCGGTGCTCGTATTCCGTGATGGTCACACAGAGGAAGCGAACAGCTATTCGATCATCGGCAATTCGATTTACGTCAAAGGCGATTATTGGACCACCGGCGCGTGGACGCGAACCATCAAGATCGCGGATCTGAATGTTCCTGCCACACTGAAAGAAAACCAGCAGCGCGGGCTGAAATTCGAACTTCCTTCCAGCCCTAATGAAGTCATGATTCGCCCGTAGCGATCGTCGGATTTAGCTCG
>DATIYR010000324.1:0-7976 GCA_035517535.1 Terriglobales bacterium | reverse complement strand
TCACTGCTGGAAATCAAACCCAGATTGTCGCGCAGCCACTGTACCAGGGCGCCGGTAATTGCAATGCTGCCCTCGAGCGCGTAATGCGCAGATTTGTTTGCAAGCTTGTACGCCACAGTCGTAATCAAGCCGAATTTCGATGGCACTATTTTTTCGCCGGTGTTCAGCAGCATGAAACATCCAGTGCCGTATGTGTTCTTAGTTTCGCCGGGTTTGAAGCAAACTTGTCCGACCAGCGCGGCTTGTTGATCGCCAAGAATCCCAGCAATCGGGACGTCCTGAATGGCAGCAATTTTTGCGCTGCCGTAGACTTCGCTGCTGGAAACGATCTTCGGCAGAATCTGAAATGGAATGCCGAAGTCGCTGCGGACCGATTCGTCCCATGCGAGCGTGGCGAGATTCATCAACTGCGTGCGGCTGGCGTTGGTCACATCGGTGATGTGCACACCGCCGTCTTTCGCGCCAGTCAATTTCCAAACGAGGAACACGTCAATTGTGCCGCATAAAAGCTCCCCGGCCTCGGCTTGTGCACGCGCATCTGGAACGTTTTCGAGGATCCAGCGAATCTTAAGCCCACTGAAATACGTCGCCAATGGCAGACCGGTTTTTGCACGATAGCGGTCTTGGCCGCCGTGCGCTGAAAATTCTGCGACGTCGTGCGCGACTCGAGTGTCCTGCCAGACGATCGCGTTGTAAACCGGTTTACCGGTTTTTTTGTTCCAAACAACTGTCGTCTCCCGCTGATTGGTAATGCCAATTGCGGCGAGATCATCAGGTCGCAGTGATGCAGACTGCATCGCCTTCGCAATTACAGACTGCGTGCGCTGCCAGATTTCTTCGGGATTGTGCTCGACCCAGCCGGGTTTGGGATAGAACTGTTCGTGCTCTTCCTGCGCCGAGCTGATAATTTTGCCTGCGCGATCGAAGACGATGAAACGCGTGCTGGTCGTGCCTTGGTCAATGGCGCCGATGTAGTCTGCCATCGGTGTCAGGCGGCTTCGCCCTTCACTTCAACCCCCGCCCATTTCTCAAGTAACAGAAGCGTGGCCGCATAGTCGAGGTCAGCGTGACCATCCTCGACCGCCATCTCGTAAACTTCTTCTACAGTTTCGAGTCCGGGAAGTTTAACCCGCGCTTCTTTGGCGGCATCGAGCGCGAGGCGAATGTCCTTGAACATCAAGCGCAGGGGGAAATTTGCCGAGAAATCGCGATGCAGTACAAATGGCGCTTTATACTCCGCAACCCCGGATTTCACCATCGATGCGTTGATCAGGGGCATCAGGGTCTCGGCATCAACCCCAAGTTTCGCCGCCAGCGTGAGTCCTTCAGCAAAGCCTTCGTAGATGAGCGCAATTTGCAGGTTCATGGCGAGCTTTGCCGATTGCCCTTTACTGGTTTCGCCCATACGGAAAATTTTCTTGCCCATGGCGGCGTACAGCGGTTTCAGTTTTTCCACCGTCTGCTCATCTCCCCCGACGATGAACAGCAGTGTTCCGGCTTCGGCGCCCGCCTTCGACCCGGTCATGGGCGAATCGACGTAGTCAGCGCCTTTCTTGCGTACGCGTTCGGCAAATTTGCGAGTCGCGGCGGGAGAGATCGTGCTGGAGTCGCTTATGATCATCCCCTCGGTGAGCGACTGCTCGACGCCATTCGGTCCAAATAGAACTGATTCGACCGCTGCAGTATCGGAAACGCATAGCCATACCACCTCCGCGCCTTGCGCTGCCTCTGCCGGAGATGCCGCTATGCGTGCGCCTTCCACCTGCTTTCCGGGAGTGCGATTCCAGACAGAAACCTCGTGTGCCGCTTTGACAAGATTCGTGGCCATGGCATGGCCCATAATTCCCAGTCCTAAAAACGCTACGCGCATGCGAGCTCCTGACTATGAGAGAAGACAAAGAGAAGACACGAGAATTAGAAATGACACGCCGGGTGCGGTCAAGCTAATCCGCGTGATTGGTAGAATGTTGATGTTGGCGATCAGGTTGGAGAGCTGCATCTAAGCTTCGGCATAAGTTGTTCGAGCGGTAATTGAAAGCACGCTTCCTATGTTGCGACAAGCGCTGAAGAGTCCCGCAATGCGCAAACGCGCCCGGCAATTCGGGCGCCTGGTGCGGCATTCGGCGGTCACTCCCCGCATTGGCGAGTCTCACAAACCCGTTCTGGTTACCAATGGGCAGATGGGCGTGACCTTCATTGGCCACGCGAGTTTCTTTCTCCAAATCGGTGGCGAAAACGTCATTATCGATCCTAACTTTGCGCGCTGGCTTTTCGTGTTGAAACGCCTTCGTCAGCCGGGAGTCAAGGTTCGTGACTTGCCTCCGATTGACTTGGTTTTAGTGACTCACGCGCACTTCGATCATCTGCACCGGCCATCGCTCCGCGCGCTGGTTCATCAGACAAAACAGTGGCGAGGGTCGGCGCCAACCATCGTTGTGCCGGAGCACGTTTTTGATCTCGTCTCTGATCTTGGATTCCGCGACGTAGTCGAGCTGAATTGGTGGAACAGCTACCGGCATCGCGGAGTCACGATTACACACGTACCGTCGCGGCATTGGGGAGCACGCGTTTTGCGAGATGCGCACCGCGGTTATGGCGGATACGTGTTGCGCAACGGCAAACATTCCGTATACCACGCCGGAGATACGGCCTATTTTTCCGGCTTCCGCGAAATTGGGATGCGGCTGCATCCTCAGCTTGCGCTGTTGCCGATCGGCGCTTACAATCCGCCGACATTTCGCAACGTTCACGCCAGTCCCGCCGATGCAACACGTGCGTTCCTCGATTTGAATTCGCGCTGGATGGTCCCCATGCACTACGGGACATTCCGCCTTTCGCATGAACCCATGGAGGAACCTTTGCAGCTGCTCGAGGAAGAGGCTGAGCGGGCAGGAATTCAGGACCGGGTGCTTGTCCTTCCCGAAGGCATCACCAAAATTTTTTGACATTTTTTAATTTGCGCCGGACTAGAATGCTCCGACGAGGAGGTTTTATGCCGAGCAAAGTTCAAGCTATCCCTGCTGGATTTCATACACTCACCCCGCACCTTATCGTCCGCAACGCCGCGGAAGCGATCGAGTTTTATAAGAAAGCTCTGGACGCGGAAGTCCTGAACGTCGCACATATGGACGATGGAAAGGTAATGCATGCAGCACTTCGCGTCGGCGATTCCATGCTGATGCTGAACGATGAAATGCCGGAATATGGCGCGCTTTCGCCATTGGCGAACGGCGGTTCGGGAGTGACGATTCACGTCTATACAGAAGATGTGGACTCGGCCTACAACCGCGCAGTCTCGGCCGGAGCAAAGGTCAAGATGCCTCTGATGGACCAGTTCTGGGGTGATCGATACGGCGTTGTGTCTGACCCTTACGGCCACAGTTGGTCGCTGGCCACGCACGTGAAGGACATGTCACCCGAGGAGATGCAGCGCGCGCAAGACGAGGCGTTTGCGAAAATGCCGCCAGCTGCCAAGAAAACAGCTTAATAGGCTAGCAAAATTCGCAGGTCGCGTAGATTATTGCCCGTGGGTCCGGTGATGATTGCGTCGCCGAGCGCCTCGAATAATGGAAATGCGTCGAAGGCGCGCAGATGAGCTGCAGCATTGAGCCCGCGGGCTTTTGCTCGTTCGGGAGTTGATCCATCAACCACGGCGCCAGTTGCCGGACTGTTGCCGTCGATTCCATCCGACCCAGCGCTGAGAACGCAAATATTTTCTCCGCTGATCTTCTCTGCGCAGTACAACGCAAACTGCTGATTGCGTCCACCCATGCCTCCATTCTCGACGTGAACCGTGACCTCGCCACCGGAGAGAAGGCAGACGCGTTCATTCGTACGACCCAATTCGCGCAACCGATGCAGCAAGTGATCTGCGGCTTTGGCGTAGTCCCAGTCGTCACAGGCGTTTTCAATTTCAACCACGAATCCCTGGCGCTCGGCTTCCCTCTTCGCAGCCGCGAGCATGGCTGAGTTGGAAAGGATCGTCCACCAGCGCGCGCGGAGAAACGCCGGATCGTCGGATTTGGGAGTCTCTTCAATTGCGTGCCGTTCGAACAGTTCGCGAACTGATGCGGGGAGTTGATGAACAAGCTTGTGTTTCGCTGCGAGCGCGTAGCAATCTGCAACCGTGGTCGAATCCGGCATTGTCGGCCCGGAGGCAAGCGCATCAGGAGTATTGTCTGGAACGTCTGACACCAGGATCGACACCTGCTGCGCAGGATATGCCGCTTGCGCGAGTCGTCCACCCTTGATGGCGGAAAGATGTTTGCGAATCGTGTTGATCTCGCTGATCGAACCTCCTGAGTAAACCAGGGCTCGGTAGGTTTCAACCAGGTCATCCAGCGAAATCTCGTCATCCAACGGCCTTTCAAGCGTCGCAGAGCCACCGCCGCTGAGAAGAAAAATTGCGAGCGATGCCTCATCCAGCGCGTTCAGCGATTTCAGCATTGCTTCGGCGGCGCGAATCGATTCCGCGTTGGGCAGCGGATGTCCACCTTGAAAATAACGAAAGCCGCGAACCTGAAACTCAGCAGCGACGGAACTTGCAACGATGCCTTCGAAGCGCTCTCCAGTTTGTTCGTGCAAGGCGGTAAGCATTGAGTGCGCCGCCTTGCCAATAGAAATGACAAAAACGCGGCCGTAAGAATTCAGGTCGTAAAGATCCTCGCAAATGCGCAGAATGCCGCGCTCGCACTGCACGTGACGGGCGAACGCCTGAGTGATGCTCGATTCCCGCAGAGCATGCTCGAAGATGTGACGGGCAATTCCTTTCATGGGATGGCAAGCGTGTCTTTTATCCAGTGTTCGATCGCTTCCCGCATTTCGCGCAAACGGCCTTCGAAGAAATGATCGGCGCTCTCGACGATGACCAGCTTCTTCGGCTCGGGCAGCGAGTTCACCAGAGCCTCAAGCTTGGCCCGCGGACCGAACTGATCACGGCTGCCGCTGACAAAAAGCTTTGGTTTCAAACATGACTGCAAGAACCCAAAATCGTAATTGCGGTCGTCCACCGGCGATACGGGCACGCCTAATCCGATCAGCACTTTTACGCGATCATCTTCGCAAGCCACGCGAAGCCCGACCGCCGCGCCGAAAGAAAAACCGGCAAAAACCAGCGGCAGATGAAACTCGTTTTCCACCCAATCGAGAGCGGCCCGCGCGTCTTCTGCCTCTCCCCCGCCGAAATCATGCTCGCCATGGCTAAGACCTGTGCCGCGAAAATTGAAGCGCAGCACAGGGAATCCGAAATTGTTCAGCGCCTTCATGGCATGGAACACGACCTTGTTGTGCATGGTGCCGCCAAAGAGCGGATGCGGATGGCAAACCACCGCGGCATGGGTTGAATTCTCCGCGCCGGAATTCAGCAAGGCTTCGAGCTGGCCCGCTGGGCCGTTTAGAAAGAGGGAGCGAATGGATGAACCGGCAACTTTCATCGCGTCTAGATTACAGCAGGTTGTTCCATTCAAACCCGGACGGGATTGCGTAGGCCGGGCGATATGCGAACGAAGCGGCGCGTAATACAGAATCGTAATACTTTGTATTCGAAACCTGAGTTTCGCTTCACGCAACCGCGTGATTTATCCTTCAATCGCAAATGAATGTTGACCTGGTCGCATTAACTCGAAAGCTCGTAGACATCGAATCCATCACCGGAAACGAAGGTCCGGTCGGGCATTTGCTTGCGCAAGAGCTGGAACGACTCGGTTATAAAGTGCAGCGCATGCTCACAGAAGGTGAGCGCGCGAATGTTTATGCGACCACGCCACAGCAGCCGAATCCCGCAATTGTTCTTTCTACGCACATGGACACGGTGCCGCCATTTATTCCTTCATCGGAAGATGATGGACGCATCTATGGCCGCGGTTCATGCGATGCCAAGGGGATCATTGCAGCCCAGATTGCCGCGGCGGAGCGATTGCGGAGCGAAGGCGTCTGTGTTGGACTACTGTTTCTGGTCGGCGAAGAACGTGACAGCCTCGGCGCAAAAGTCGCGAACCAGAGGCCGAACGCGTGCAAGTTTCTCATCAACGGCGAACCCACGGAGAACAAAATTGCGATCGCCTCAAAAGGCGCACTGCGCGCGGAATTGACAGCGACGGGACGCATGGCGCACTCGGCGTATCCGGAACTCGGCGAGTCGGCAATCGACAAACTGATCGAGGCGGTGCACCGGCTGCGTGCAATGAAGCTTCCTTCCGATCCTGAGATTGGGCCATGCACGTTGAATATCGGCCTGATTGAAGGTGGTCGCGCGCCTAATGTGATCCCGGACAGAGCCCGAGCGCTTCTGCTTTACCGGCTCATCGGACCTTCAGAGGAATTACGAACGCAAATTGTTGAAACCGTCGGAAATCTGGCGAAAGTCGAATTCACGTTGGAAATTCCCTTCGTTCGCCTGCGCACGTTTCAAGACCTGCCGACCATGGTGGCGAAATTCACTACAGACATTCCGGCGCTCAGCAATTGGGGACAGCCCTTATTGGTCGGCCCGGGATCGATTCACGTGGCGCACACCGAGGGCGAGTACATCGCCAAAGAGCAATTGCGGAGCGCAGTCGACCTCTATTGTGAGATCGCGCGAAAATCATCCGCGTAGACTTGCGTCGCAAGCGATACAGCGCGCTGCACATCGCCCCGGACTACACTATCCATATGTCGACCACTACTCTCAATGGGCTCGCGAATGCCTCTTCCTCGTATCTGCGTTCTGCTAGGCACCAGCCGATTCAATGGCACGAGTGGAGTGAGGAGGCGTTCGAAAAAGCCAAGCGGGAGAACAAGCCGATTCTGCTCGACATCGGCGCGGTCTGGTGCCATTGGTGCCACGTGATGGATCGTGAATCCTATGAGGATCCGGAAATCGCGAAAATCGTGAATGAGCGCTTCATCGCGATCAAAGTCGATCGTGATGAACGGCCCGATATCGACAGCCGCTACCAGGTTGCGGTGCAGGCGATCAGCGGACAAGGTGGCTGGCCGCTGACCGGCTTTCTTACTCCCAATGGCCGGCCATTTTATGGCGGCACCTACTTTCCGCCGCAGGACCATTACGGGCGTCCGAGTTTCCGCCGTGTGCTGCTGGCGATCTCCGACGCCTTCCGAGAAAAGAGCGGCGACGTGATGGAACAGGCGAATCTGGTTGAGGGAGCAATCGCAAATTCGGAATCGTTTTCGGATAAGTCTGGCGAATTTTCATCCAAGGTCGTCGACGAGATCGTCGATTCTGCTTTGCGGATGTTCGACGAGACAAATGGCGGATTCGGCAGCGCACCCAAATTTCCGCATCCATCGATTTTGGATCTGCTGATTGATCGGTACATGCGATCTCATGGAGCAAAGCTCGGCCAGACGAGCGACGGCGCTCGTCTCCACACGGTTATAGCAACCACGCTGGAAAAGATGGCCCGCGGCGGAGTTTACGACCAACTTGCTGGAGGATTTCATCGCTACTCGGTTGATGAACGTTGGATCGTTCCGCACTTCGAAAAAATGTCGTACGACAATTCGGAGTTGCTCAAAAACTATGTGCGCGCCTATCAGGCGACGGGAAATGAGTTCTTCGCAGAAGTCGCGCGCGACATCGTTCGCTGGATCGATGACTGTTTGAGCGATCGCAAGCACGGCGGTTTCTATGCTTCCCAAGATGCCGACCTCTCGATGGACGACGATGGCGATTACTTCACGTGGACGGTTGATGAAGCAAGAGCGGTCCTGACCGAAAAGGAAGCGCAAGTTGCTTGCTTGCACTACGACATCAATGAAATTGGCGAGATGCACCACAATCCCGCCAAGAACGTGCTATACCAGCGCGCATCGATCGAGGAGATCGCTGAGCGCTTGAATATTTCTAAGGAGCGCGTGCGAGAATTTCTGCATTCGGCGAAGCAGAAAATGTACACCGCGCGCCTAAAGAGGCCCACGCCTTATATCGATAAAACAATTTACGTGAGCTGGAACGCGCTTTGCATTTCAGCTTA
>DATIYR010000323.1:0-10462 GCA_035517535.1 Terriglobales bacterium | reverse complement strand
TCGTCTGGAACTTTTCCCGTTGCAGGATCAGCTCCCGTCATACTCGAAACAAAAAGTCGATCGTGTGTGAGAATTCCGGGCGAGGCTGCGCCTGTTGATTTGTAATCCGGCGGAACAATGGCGCGGCGGTCAGTCAAATCGCGCACCGCAACTGCGTTGATCTCGATCGGCGATTCGGGAACGCGAGCCACGCCAAGCACAGCACGAGCGGGTGGAATTTTCGGAAAGTATTCGCCGAACACTCGATTCATCTCGCCATACTTGCCGATGTTCTCAAGATAAACCTGCGTGTACACGACATGGTCCATGGTCAAGCCAGCGGCTTCGACGATCGCCTTGATGTTATCCAGCGACTGCCGAACTTGTTCAGCGAAGGTCGCCGGCAAACTGCCGTCTGGACGCCGCGGCCCTTGGCCCGAGACGTACACGTAATCTCCGGCATCAACCGCGGGTGAAGAAAAGTGATTTGGGTTAGTGGAACTTGTAACCGCGCGAATCTGCGCCTGGCCAGCTAGCGTTGACGACAACAGAAACATGCCGATCAGCAATCGCGTTTGCGTTCTCAAATTGGCAAGCCTCCTAGGCTGCCGCCGACTTTTTCTGCGCCGCCCGCAGCACCGAACGCAGCCTTTGTCCGACGATAATTTCCTCTCCGGGCTTAATGGTCAACGAAACAAGTTCAATGTGATCGGGCGCTTTGCGCTCTTTTGGAGTCGGATTCGGATTGCCCTCGCGTACCGCCGTCACCAGACTTGGATTATCTGGTCCCAGCACTTCGATCACCGGATCGCTCGCACGCAACTCGTTCACGCAATCGATAATGCTGTAGCCCCACGCTTGCGTGTCCCAATAAACCCTCAACGTCGGATAGCGGTTGCCATCGTCAGGAATGTAAATGTTGGTCTTCACTCCGGGAACGGTATCCACAAGCTTGCGAATGCGCTCCACCCGCGCGTTCCATTCGTTATCCAGTTTTTTCAGGTCGAGGTTGAACCAGGTCTCGAGCGCCGTGAGGCAGCCGATGATTTCTTCCTTACCCACTTTCATCGGGCGGCAAATGGCGCCTTCGCGCGGATTGCAGTTCATCAATGCCGCCTCGATGAGATCTTTTCTTCCCAGCAGTAAGCCGCTGCATTGCGGGCCGCACAACCCTTTGCCGCCCGAGAAAGTGTAAAGATCGATTCCCATCCTGGCGTACAGTTTGGCATTATCCACCGGAGGTATTCCGGCCGCGTCATCCAGCAACATGGTGACTTTACGGTCTTTTGCGATGCTTAATTCTTTTTGCAGCTTCTCGCCGAGATCAGTCGTATAAATCATCGCCGTGTTCTCGCTGATGGCATTCGCGAGTTCCTCGGGCGAGTAAACCAGAACGAGCTTGCCGCCAGCCAAACGAATTGCGCTATCGAACGCGCTGCGTCCTCCAACCATGATGACTTCGTGTTTCAATCCGGTCGTGTCTGGAAGCTGCCAAATATTTTTGTCGTCATTGCCCGCAATACAGGCCGCAGTTGCGGCCGCCATCGCGCCCGCCGCGCCCGATGTGACAATGCCGGACTCCGCGCCGGTTAACTCGGACAAACGACAGCCAACCGCACGTTGCAAATCGAACATATTCACGAAATGCTGCGCGGCTTCGAGCTGCGCCTGCCGCACCTCAGGAAATTCCAGTGATCCGCTCAGATACGTCCAAGTCCCTCGGCAGTTGATGACGGTTTTCACGCCCAGCCGCGTGTAAATATTCTGCCGCGGATCTTTGCCGATCGCAGTTGCGGCCTGCGCATACAGGTCGCGCGCCGCAATCTGCGTCAACAATGGCGCGGCCGCGACCAGTTTCATGAACGACCGCCTGCTGGAATTCTCTACGCGCATTACCAGACCTCCTCGAGTTCTAATCGAAACTGCATAAGCGCAGTCCCCACCGAACAATCAATCGTCATTCTTTGGGAAGAAAACCCGCGAGCGCACGGCTAATATGTGCGCCTTCGCGCCCGGTTTATTTTGGTTGTAAAAACCCACCGTGCAATTGGGGCGAAAGTAATATGCGTCGCCCGCCTTTGCAAGATGGCGCCCCTCGACGCCATCCGTTCCGCCGCCTGCCACCATGTCACCTTCACCATCGACTACTAGATAAATTTCTTCGGCCGTCTCATGATGGTGCGGAAAGTTCGTTCCGCCCGGAGCAAAATCCATCCAGAACAAGCTAACGACAACATAACCCTGATCAATGGCATCGCGTGTTCCACTGCGCGGCCCGGCCAGAAGTTTGTACAGAACCGACGAAGGATGTCCTTCAACGGTTTCCTCTTTCAGTCCGTCCATATTCACGATTTTCGGTTGCGCAGGCGGCGTGCTGATCGAGATCGAGGAAGGAATTTTGAAGGTCATCACCACAACGCGCAACGCATCGGGAGAATTGTTTTCGACCGCGTGCTTCATACCGGGAGCAATGTACGTGAAATCGTTCGCGCGAATCGGATAATTCTGATCGCCATAGTGCAGCACGCCGCGGCCCACAACAACAAAATAAAGTTCCTCCTGGCGTTCATATAGGACCGTTTGGCAACTGCCGCGCGAATCGAGTGTGGCCTCGCCGAAACGCGCAACGTTCAGCATGGACTTCTGCTCCATGTCGCCTTCGCCAAATATCGGGGTGTACTGGCAGGTTGAAGACGATAAATCGATTTGCACCGGCCTCACGTCGGGAACGAAGCGGTGCAGCCAGCTAGGATCAACTTTCCAATTCTCGGCGGCAGAAAGAGGGACGCTTATCAACAACAGTGACAGCAGGATTCTGAATACCGGCAGGCCGCGGGTGTGTTCACCCCTGTTCATTGAAATTTTGTTGTATATCACAGAATACCCTTGACGCAAATCGAAATGTTTCGTTTGATTGTGTTTTCTTTCGGCTGAGAAGAAGCGGAGCAAGCCAGCCTTTTGAACATTTCCGCGCCCGTGCTAACCTCAATAGCTTTCCAGAAAACTAGTTTGCTTATGAAAACACATTCGCTATGCGCGAGCGCCATCCGGTTAATCGTCCTGCTTTCGCTGCTTGACTCAATCGGCGGGCTGCCCGTTTTTTCACAGACCCCGGACCAGCCGGCGTCACAGCCCAGCGGAGCTTGCCATATTGAATCGATTGACTACAAGGGTTGGCACGCCCAGCAACTTTCGAATTCATGGCTGCAACTGGTTGTCATGCCGCAGAATGGCGGACGCTTAATTCAGGTAGCTTTCGCCGGACACCCGTATCTCTTTGTCAATCCTCAACTCGCCGGCAAATACTTTCCTCCGACAAACGGTAAATGGTTCAACTATGGCGGGGATAAACTTTGGCCGCTGCCTGAGGGCAATGACGACGAGCAGCACTGGGTGGGCAATTCCGATCTACTCGATGACGGGCCATTCGCCTTTCGAAAGCTTTCGGAAGGAAAGCAGTGCGAAATCGAACTCACCGGCCCTGCCGACCCACAAACCGGGATTCAATTTTCGCGGACCATCCGCATTGACCCCGATTCTCCCGTGATCCATTTTCACGCTGTCATGAAAAATATTTCCGGTCACACCGTGAATTGGTCGATGCAATCGGTGTCGCAATACAATACTTCCGATCCAAGTTCGGCAGCCAGCTTTAATCACAATTTCTGGACGTTTACGCCCGCGAATCCGAATAGCAGTTATCTCAATCGCTATCATGTTCGTTTCGGGCCGGCACAAAATCCCGCGGTCGGCGTGCGAGATGATGGGCTCTTCACGGTTCACTACGTACACATGGCGGCTGAGTTGTGGCTGGATTCGCCCGACGGTTGGCTGGCGGTGGTCGACGGCAACAGTCACTACGCGATGGTCGAGCGCTTCGAATATCAGGAGATGAAATCTTATCCCGGCAAAGCTTCGGTAATTTTCTGGACCAACGGTCCTGAGATGAGATTGAGCGATGACGGAATACCTTCCATGAGCGCCGATCCCGATGCCAGTCCGTATTATCTGGAAGCAGAGCTGAATAGTCCGATGTGCAAATTGCGTGCGGGTGAGAGTTGCACGTTCGAGACGGAGTGGTTTCCGACGCGTGGAGGGAACGAATTTCACGGCGTGACCGACGCCGGGATTTTGATTCAGCCGCTCCATGCTATTCAACAGAACGGCAAGGTCAAGCTTTCAGGTTCATTCGGACTTTTTTTCCTCGGACATCTGGTTGCGCGCTTTTATGATGACCACGGTTCATTCCTTGGGACAGCGGCAGTCGCGGATGTGAATCCAAGCGAACCCGTCTCGCTCGACAAAGAAGTTGTTCCGCCCGCGAAGGCTACACGCGTCTCACTCCACCTGCAAGATCAAAATGGCGTTGACCGCGGCTCGCTGAACGAGGTGCAAATCGAAAGCGAGGGCGGGCGCTGACATGGGTTTGTCACGCAGTGCTCTCGTCCTGTTTTGCTTCACATTGCTGTGCCGATTTCCTGTGGCAGCGCAGCAAAGCGACTCTTCCGTTAACGTCACAATAAATCTCCAGTCCAAAGATCTGCTCGCGCAGCCGGTGGGGGCGAACTGGACTTCCTATAACGGCGACTACAGCGGACGCCGATACAGTAGCCTGCACGAAATCAACACGGGAAATGTGGCGCAGCTTCGTGCAGCCTGGGTCTTTCATCCTGGCAACTCGCAGAACCTCGAAGTCACACCTCTTGTAATTCGCGGAGTGATGTTCATCACTTCCGCGAACGATGTGTTCGCAATCGATGCGCGAACTGGTCAGACGCTGTGGCATTACGAGCGCCCGGTGAGTTCAGGCTTGCTGGATGACGCCGCAGCGCACAAAAATCGCGGAGTCGCGGTCTGGCGCGATTCGGTTTACTCGGAAACCGACGATGCGCACTTGCTCTGCCTCGATGCGCGCTCGGGTGGCTTGCGATGGGATGTTCAATTTGCAGAGAAGGAGAAGCAGTACGGCGCAACCAGCGCTCCGCTTGTGGTGAAAAATACAGTGATCGTGGGCGAGTCGGGGGGTGATTCCGGAGTTCGCGGATTTCTCGCTGCTTATGACGCCGCCACCGGAAAGCTGAAATGGAAATTCTGGACCATCCCTGGCCCGGGAGAATTTGGGTCTACGAGTTGGCCGGGGGATGCCTACCTGTACGGCGGCGCCACGACATGGCTGACCGGAACATACGATCCAGAGCTCAACACTCTGTATTGGACGACGAGTAATGCCGCGCCCGATTTCGCCGGTGATTCCCGTCCGGGCGATGATCTTTATACCGCTTGCGTGCTGGCACTCGATCCGAATACCGGCAAGTTGAAATGGTATTTCCAATTCACGCCGCACGATCTGTATGACTACGATGCGACTGAAACTCCGATGCTGGTCGACACCGAAGAGAACGGTACGACTCGTCATTTATTGGTGCAGGCCGACCGCAATGGTTTTTATTATGTTCTCGATCGCACAAATGGCAAATTTCTGCATGCATCGCCCTTCGTAGAAAAATTAAATTGGGCGAAAGGCATTGACGTGTCCGGCCGCCCGATTCTCACCGATCGTATTCCGAGTGAAAAAGGCACTTACATCTGTCCCGGGATTGTCGGCGCCACGAACTGGTTCTCGCCTTCTTACAATCCGGAGACGAAGCTGTTTTATGTAATGGCGCTTGAGGGTTGCAACGAATACTTTGCCATCCCGCGGCATTTCACGCATGGCGAGACTTACTACAACACCGGCACCAAGCGTCCGCCGAACGAGCACTGGCAGAAAATTTTGCTCGCACTTTCTGTGACGGACGGAAAAGTGGTGTGGCGCTATCCGCAGGTCGGTCGCCGCAATACGTGGAGCGGGACGCTGACCACGGCAGGCGGATTGGTTTTCTTCGGCGACGATGGCGGGGCATTTGAGGCGGTTGATGCATCTACTGGCCGTCCGCTGTGGCACTTCAACACCGGTCAACGCTTCGCAGCTTCGCCCATGACCTATGCGGTGAATGGGGTTCAGTACGTATCGATTGCAGCCCAAAGCGACGTTTTTGTGTTCGCGCTTCTACGTTGAGGAAGCGCTTACTGAATCGGAGAAATCGTCATGAATCGTTCGGGAATCGTTCAGGGCGCGATCGCTACCGCGCTTCTGGTCCTCGCGAGTGTTCCGGCCGGATTTGCGCAGACCCAGAAGCCGCGACGCGATTTTCAGTTGCAGGCGCTTTCGCCACAGTTTTGGAAGTTAATTCCTCACGCTGCAAAACTGAGCGTGGTAGGAACCGGCTTCGGCTTCACTGAAGGTCCTATGTGGGACCCGGCCGGATTCGTTTACGTCAGCGACGAAACGCTAAACAAAATCTATCGACTCTATCCGGACGGCAAAAAAGAGGAACTCATTTCGCTCGGCGATCCTGACGGCAACACCTTTGACCGTCAGCATAGGCTTATCGACTGCGCCAGCATCTTGCGCGCTGTGATCGAAGTCACGCCGGACGGGAAATACAAAATTCTTGCCGATCACTACGAAGGCAAGAAGCTCAACACGCCCAACGATGTTATCGTTGGCCCGGACGGCGCGCTCTACTTCACCGATCCCACCCTGGACTTCGTTCCCGGCATGCAGCAGGAGTTTCCCTTCAAGGGCGTGTACCGCCTGGACGACAAAGGCAACCTGCGCTTGCTTATAAAAGATCTGCCCGAGCCGAACGGTCTTGCGTTTTCTCCGGACGGAAAACGTTTTTACGTGGATGACGACGACCAAAAAAATATTCACGTCTACGATGCAGGAACGGATGGTTTACTCACGAACGGCCGCATCTTCGGAGACGAAACCGGAGGCAAGGGCGAAGGCGTGCCCGACGGTATGAAGGTGGATAAAAAAGGAAATCTGTATGTCGTCGGACCCAAGGGCATTTGGGTTTGGGACGCAAGAGGAAATCACCTCGGAACGATCGTGATGCCCGAGCAGCCTGCGAACTTAACCTGGGGAGATAAGGATTATCGAACGCTCTACATTACGGCGACGACATCGGTTTATCGTTTGCGCACGAAAGCCCACGGCTTCCTTCCGTATCTCGAGCACTGAATTGAAGCGGAGTTGGTAATGAGAAAAAGCAACGTAATTCATCTGCTGATCGCGCTCCTGACACTCTGCGCCTGCGCTCATGCGCAGCTTGATCTCTTCTCCAAAGAGCAGCGAATTGAGTTCACGCCCGATTGGCACGGTGAGCGATTCCCCGACGGCCGCCCCAAAGTCGCCGACTCCGTACTCGAGCGCTTAAAAGACGTTACCGCGGACGAGGCATGGGACGTTCTGCAGGACGCTGGGTATCACAATCAGTTCGAGGGCGGCTGGAGGGTGATCAACCCCGGAGAGAGATTGGTAGGCCGAGTCGTCACCGCAGTGTTCATGCCTGCGCGGCCCGACGTGAATTCAGTCATCCGCGCCAATGGAAAAAAGGAAGGCCGCATCGGCGACGAGAATTCCTGGATCATCGACATTCTGCAGCCGGGAGACGTTTTGGTGGTCGATCTCTTCGGCAAAATTCGTTACGGCACGATTGTCGGTGACAATCTCTCGACCGCTATTTACGCCAAGAGCCACAACGGGTTAATTGTGGATGGCGCGGTTCGCGACGTAACCGGAATTCAGCATATCTCCGGCTTTCAGGTTTATACGCGCGGCGTCGATCCTTCCGCACTGGAGCACGTGATGCTGACCGGCATTAACGTTCCAATTCGGATTGGCAATGCAACGGTAATGCCCGGAGATGTTGCAATCGGTGATCCCGAGGGCGTCACCTTCGTCCCGCCGCAACTCGCGGAGAAAGTGGCTGATGATACCGAGATGGACCACATGGTCGACGACTGGGGACACATGATGCTCCGCGAAGGCAAATACACGCCCGGCCAAATCGATGGCAAATGGACCAAGCAGATGATTGAGCAGTTCAATGCGTGGCTGGAGAAAAAGGGATCGAAGCTGCGCATGCCGGAACAGTAGACATGCAGGCCCGGCGAAAAAATTTACTTGAAGAACTTCAAGATCGTTGATTAAGGAGAAAAAAAGATGAAATCACCATCTGCAACTTTCCGCCAGTTGTTATTTGCCGCGGCAATCGCGCTGACCGTTCTTCCCGCGTGGCAGCACAGCTATGCTCAGCAGCACAGAGCCATAAATCTCTCCAAAGAAAATAATCTTCCGTTCAGCGACGGCATCGTCGCCGGCAATACCCTGTACATCGCCGGCCAGCAAGGACTGGACAGTTCGGGAAAATTGGTTCCGGGCGGAATCGGCCCGGAGACCAAAGCGACTCTGGAGACAATTGAGAAGGTGGTGAAGGCGGCAGGTTTTCAACTCAAAGACATTGTTGCAGTAAATGTGTATCTCGCCGATATCAACGAATTCGGCGACATGAACAAAGTTTACAAAGCTTTTTTGCCCGACCCGAAACCCACTCGTACCACGATTCAGGCACCCGCGCTGGTTAATCATGCGCGCATTGAAATTTCCGCAATCGCAGTCAAGCCGAAATAAAGTTCCGCTATCAGCCTGCCATAATTTCTGTCTCACCTCGCAGCCGCAGCGGCAAAGGCGAGTGGGCCACGGAACACCGAATCCCACGCCCTCGGCAAGATTTGAGAGAATAGAGACTCACCATGGCTGAATTTCTGCTCGAAATCGGCACAGAAGAGATTCCTGCGCGCATGATCGATGCGGCCGCGGCAGAGTTGCGGGAACGTGTAAGCAAACTGCTGGAACGCGAGCGCCTCGCGGCATCCGGCGAGGTGCAGAGTTTCGATACTCCCCGGCGGCTGGCGGTCCTGGCGAGTGGCATTCCTGTGGGCCAGCCTGATGTGACCGAACAGATCAACGGGCCGGCAGTGAATGTCGCGTTCAAAGATGGACAGCCCGGGCCGGCGGCACATGCGTTTGCGAAAAAAGCGGGCGTGGACCTTGCGCAACTAGAGCGCGTGACCACGCCAAAGGGCGAGTATCTGTCGGCGAAGATTACGAAAAGGGGACGCAGCGCAGCGGAGATTCTGGTGGACCTGCTGCCGCGCGAGATTGCGTCAATTTATTGGCCGAAGAATATGTACTGGCACAAGCCGACGGAACGGTTTGTGCGGCCGATACGTTGGGTCGCCGCCATGATCGACGATAAAGTTGTGCCGCTCGAGTTCGACGGAATTCGCGCGGGGAATGAGTCTCGGGGACACCGGATTTTGTCGCCGGGCAAACTGCATCTTTCGCGAGCAGGCGCAGAGTACGTTGAGGCGCTGCGTGCGGCGAAAGTTCTGAGCAGGAGTGAACGCGAGCAGCAGATTCGCAAGGCGCTGGATGCCGCAGCCCGAACGATTCCCGGGGCGAGATGGCGAGAAGACAAATCGTTGCTGGATACGGTGGTGAATCTGACGGAGTGGCCGTCGGCAATTCTGGGGACTTTTGATCGTGAGTATCTCCAATTGCCGGAAGAGGTGTTGGTCACGGTGATGCGCGATCATCAGAAGTATCTTGCCATCGAGAACGCGAATGGAAAGTTGCTGCCGAATTTTCTCGCCGTGCTCAATACGGATGGCGATCCGCAAGGATTGATTCGCCACGGCAATGAGCGCGTGCTGCGCGCACGCTTCAACGATGCGCGGTTTTTCTGGGAGACGGACCAGAAGCATCCGTTGCGTGAGCGTGTAGCCTGGTTGCGAAACGTTACCTTCCAGAAAGATCTCGGCAATTACTACGAAAAGACCATGCGGGTGCAGCGCCTGTGCAGCTGGGTCTGCGAAGACATAAAACAGGCCGGAGTGGGTGTGCGCCCGGGGGTAGTACACAAAGCTGCGTGCCTGGCGAAAACCGATCTGACGACCGAACTGGTGAAGGAATTCACCGAGCTACAAGGCATTGTCGGCGGATTGTATGCTCGCGTGCAGGTGCTCGATCGCGGAATGCCAGAGGAAACGCGAGAGGCGATTGCGCAGACGATTTACGACCAGTACAAGCCAGAATCGGCCGAGGATTCCGTTCCGGAAAAAATCGAAGGAGCCGTACTTTCGGTCGCTGACAAGGCGGACACGATTGCAGGAATGTTTGCTTTAGGTCTGCAGCCAACGGGATCAAAAGATCCGTTTGCATTGCGACGGCAGGCGAATGGAATTGTAAAGACAATTGCCGAGCACAAGCTGCCCGTCGGGATTTCGCGGTTGTTTGAGCTGGCGGCGGAGACGTATCGCGAGAGCGACGCGGAGAAAAAATTTGCCCACAACGTGAATTATGAAGACGCGGTTCGCGCATTCTTCCGCGAGCGGCTGGAATTCTACTTGCGCGATCAGCTTGGCTACAAGTACGACGTGGTGAACGCGGTGCTGGCGGCTGGCGCCGATGATGTTGTGGACGCGGTGGCGCGGGCAGAGGCGGTTTCGAAGGTGCGTGGTTCGGCGGATTTTGATTCCATCTCGATCGCCTTCAAGAGAATCAAGAATATCCTTCGGCAAGCCGATGAAA
>DATIYR010000322.1:0-11347 GCA_035517535.1 Terriglobales bacterium | reverse complement strand
ACAATGTCTTCCCGCACTTTTACGCTCGACGAAGCGCAAGACCTGCTGCCGGTTCTTGAATCGCTTCTGCGCAGAGCGATCGACGGCAAGAAGCTGATCGAGACGATCGATGCCGAACTGCAGGCGGTTGCGCATCGGGTCATGCTTTATGGTGGAATGTCGCTCAACATTCTTCATCTCGCCCGCCGCAAAGCCGAACGCGAAAAGACCTTCCAGCGCGTGAAGGACGCGATGGACGAGATCGATGCCATGGGCGTGCAGGTAAAGGACTTGGATATTGGCCTGCTCGACTTTCCCTGCGAAGTGGAGGGCCAGACTGTCCTCTTGTGCTGGAAGCTGGGCGAGAAGTCCATTACTCACTGGCACGGTATCAGCGAAGGCTTCGCCGGACGCAAGCCGATTGATTCCCGTATCGCCAAAGCCAAACGCACCCACTGACACCGTAAAGTTTTGTAAGCTGCTCGCAAGTTCCTACCCAGGCCTCGTTCTAATTCCAAAGCAGGGATGGTTCACTCGTTGGTACAGGGCCTGATTTCGGGCCAAATCTCTCTGCTACAATTTTGTGAGTCGAACGAGCAACACTGGAATTCTCGCGTCAGGACTGGATTAATGCACAGTAGCGGGCGGAAGCTGGGGCTGATTATTTTATTGTCATTTCTCTCGCTCGCAGGCGGGTGCACCGGTTTCTTCGTCAATCCGACGCTTTCGTCCCTAACCATCGGCCCGCAGGACCAAACCATAACGGTGAATCCGAAGGTCAACCTGCAGATGTCAGCGACCGGACAATATAGCGATGGCTCGACGCAGGACCTGACCGGCAAAGTGCTTTGGAGCTCTAGCGATACGACTTGTGCGACTATAAACTCTGCTGGGCTTGTCTCTCCTGTTAGCTCTGTTTCAGGAATTTGCACGACCACCATCAGCGCGTCTTATCAGACTGCCAGCGCGGCTACTACGACGGTGACGGTGAGTGAAGGAACACCGACTTCGATCAACTTGACTGTCTCAAACAACAGTCCTTCCCCTGGCACATCGATAACCTTCACCGCCAATGGAACGTTCCCGGGCAGCACTACTCCTCAAGACATCAGCTCTTCTGTAACCTGGGTTGTCTCTGATACTACAAACGTACCGTTGGCGCAGGGGAGCGGAACCGTAATCATTCCTGCGAGTGCTACGGCGGAGCAGGTCACGGTTCAAGCGAGTTTCGATGGCGTGACCAGCAACGTAGTCACAATCACGATCCAATAACTCGCCTATTGTCTGAGTGGCGTCGCAGCAACGTGTCCACCTAGGTTCCAACTCCTTTCGTAACCTGTTGTCATTTTCGTAAACGCGGTACATTCCTCCCAGCAAGTCGCAAGCACTCTCAACTCAACTGAGGATTTAATGAAGTACGTAATCGTGCTCGCGCTATCCGTGTGCCTCGCGGGATGCGGGACGGGATTCAGTTCAGCTGCGCCCAGCAATAACAGCCAACAGAGCCAGACGCAAGCCCCGCCGTCGCCCACGCCGCAGCTTTATGACATGCTTTCGTGGATGACGATGGACCCCTCGCTTGCGGCCAGCCATCACATGTCGGGCAATGCCAATCCGATTTACACCAGCGTGTCTTCCGATCGGTTTTTCTGGACGAAAACCGGCCAGGGTTTTCCGTGGGACATTCAGCTCTACGACAACACATACATTTATCTCTGGGTGACGGAGCTGAATTGGCAGAACCCGAGCACGTTCAAAGTTTTTCACGATCCTGTGCTTGGAGACTACAATCTGCCGCTGGTGCCACGCTTCGCGCAGGCAGGATTTCCGGGATCAAAGATCACGATCCCTCCTTCAAGCAGCACCTACGAAACTCACAGCGATTGCAACACCTTCACAACGCAAAAACTTGGGGGCGTGGTGAATACGGTCTGGGGACCGTATACCGAATCGCTTGGCGGGGACCTGCCGGACAATTTGCAGACGCTGGTGATCAGCTATCAGTACAGCTGCGACAGCAACCTGCAGAACTGCCAGAACAAAGAGGAGTACCACATCGCCAAGCCGTATGGCTTAGTAAAGTGGCAGCACGAAACACTGCAGTCGGATGGAACCTACGCGCCGCCTGATAATGTGACTTACCTGAACAAGCTCTCGACCGGCCAAGTCACGCCGTACACGGTTTGTTTCTGACGACCAAATCAGGATGCTGATCCGATCAGGGGTTAGTGACGCGCAGGATTAAGAATAGTAGCGAATAATCCATTCGGCGACGCAGCACGGCCTCTCGCCTTCCCGGGTCTGCAACGTCACCGCAAATACCGCTTCAATCGCCTCTGGCAAATCCTTTATCGATTGCAGCACAAAACTGGCACGCAGTTTGGAACCGGCCGGCACCGGCGCGGGAAAGCGAACTCGATTCAAGCCATAATTCACGCTCATCCGCACTCCGCTTTTTATGTGAATCGCCTCTTGCGCGAAGCGGCTCATTAATGACAGCGTGAGAAAGCCGTGGGCAATCGTGGCGCTATACGGAGATTCTTTTCGCGCGCGCTCCCGGTCAATATGGATCCACTGCTCGTCTTCCGTAACCTCGGCAAATTTTCTGATCCGCTCCTGGCTGATTTCCATCCATTCGGTTGTGGCGATCTCCCGGCCGATGAAGTCGCATAAAGACTGAGGAGTTTCAAACACGGCCGGCATTCAATCCTCCTCTTCATTGCGCTCCGCGAAATTATTATCCCTCAACGGTGTCACTGCGGCGGTCCATTTGTGAAGTTCCATTTTCGCAATCGATTCCACGTGCACCTCATCCGGGCCGTCCGCCAATCGCAAGCTGCGAGAATTGGCCCATGCCGCAGCGAGAAATGTGTCCTGCGAAATCCCGGCCGCTCCGTATGCCTGAATGGCTCGGTCGAGCACCCGCAAAGCCACGTTGGGCGCAACGATTTTTATCATCGCAATTTCCGCCCGCGCTGCCTTGTTGCCGACTGTATCCATCATGTGGGCCGCTTTCAAAGTGAGAAGGCGCGCCTGCTCGATTTCGATGCGCGAATGGGCAATGTCCGCTCTGATCGTACCCTGCTCTGATAGCGGTTTGCCGAACGCAACCCGCGATTGTACCCGCTTGCACATCGTTTCCAGCGCCCGCTCTGCCACGCCGAGCGACCGCATGCAGTGGTGTATGCGACCGGGACCAAGGCGTCCCTGGGCAATTTCGAAACCCCGGCCTTCGCCGAGCAGAATGTTCGCGACCGGCACGCGAACATTTTCGAAGCTGATCTCGCCGTGCCCGTGCGGCGCGTGATCATAACCGAAGACGGTCAGGCACCGCTCGATCTTTACTCCCCGGGCATCCATCGGCACGAGCACCATCGACTGTTGTTGATGACGTAAAGCCGATGGATTCGTCTTGCCCATGAAGATCGCCAGCTTGCAGCGCGCATCCCCAGCGCCCGAGGCCCACCATTTGCGTCCATTGATTATGTATTCATTCCCGTCGCGCACAATGCTCGCCTGAATGTTGGTTGCATCGGAGGACGCCACCACCGGCTCGGTCATTGCGAAACATGAGCGCATCTCGCCCGCCAGCAGAGGTTTCAACCATCGTTGTTTTTGTTCTGCTGTGCCGTAGCGGGCCAGGACCTCCATGTTGCCGGTATCCGGGGCTGAGCAATTGAAAACCTCAGGCGCGATCATGCTGCGCCCCATAATTTCGCAAAGCGGCGCGTACTCCAAATTGCTGAGTCCTGCTCCATACTCCTTATCCGGCAGGAACAAATTCCACAGGCCAGCACTGCGCGCTTTATTTTTGAGCTCTTCGATTATTTCCGATGGCGACCAGCGCTTGCGCTCAATCTCCTCATGGAAGCGAATCTCGTTCGGGTAAATGTACTCCTGCATGAAGGATTGCAACCTTCGCTGCAGTTCCTTCACTTTGTCGCTGAACTCGAAATCCATTCGATTACCCGTATGGCGGACTCAACGAAGGCTTCATCAATTACGTCGAGAAACGTGTCCTACGAACCTCGCGGGCCGTGATTATATAGAATTTGGTTTACTTAAGTCACTATCGTCTAATAGCGACTATCGAGATATGGGCCGGTGCCTGTCTTCCCGCCTTTCTGTAAGACATTCAGTTTCGGCGAATCTTTCTGTGGGCCCGTGTTCGCTATTCCGCCGCTCCTGAGGCCGATTCGGAGCGCCGGCCTGCGTTTATCCGCAGTTGGGCTGAGTATCTGGCGACTTTTTTCACAAAGCATTCATAATTCCGTGATTACCGATTAACAGCCCGCGAGTATCTTTTCAATTCTTACAGTTTCGTAATATAGCCGCGAATTTGGAGTTGTGAGAGTTCAATGCATGCTCCCCCAAGCATTCGCGTTTACTGCTAGGGATTTAATTGTTCAGTAATAAGTTCCCAGGGCTCGATGGGTGCTGTTCTTCGTCGATTACTGGCAGATGTGCCTGTACTGGCCTGCGCAGAGTGTGGTTCTAGCTGGGGATTGTCCGGGTCGCGCCCGAATCGGACGAACTACTGGTTTGCCAAAGCTTCAACTACCCTGCGCGAACGTGTCACCGTCGTGGAACCAATAATCATGGAGGGTACATGCGACAAACTAAAAAGCGAGCGCTCAAATTGGCAGGTCGGAACATCAGTCACGCCACTCGAATACTGCTTCTTGTCGCTGGAATTATTTTTTCCTTCTCGCCACATTCGCAGGCGCAAGTCGATCGAGCAGGGTTGAGCGGAACAATCATCGACCCCTCAGGACGCGTTCTTCCCAAGACGCAGATTACAGCGGTGCAAATTGGCACAGGACTGGAACGCAAGACCACCTCCTCTGCCACCGGAACCTACGACATTCCAGAGTTGCCGGTCGGAATTTATACGGTTACGTTTGAGCACGAAGGCTTCAAGCCGCTCACGTTCGTTGATGTCGAGGAAGTCATCGGCCGCACGCGGATTCTCGATGCCACGCTGGTTGTTTCCGGCGGCAACGAACGAATGGAAGTCAACGCCAGCTCCGAACAAATGGACAAAACTTCTGATGCTTTGGGCGGACGCATCGAGCAAGAGCAGGCGAAAGAGTTGCCGCTGAATGGGCGCAATTGGGCAACGCTCACGGCGCTTGTGCCCGGAGCCGTCGATACCGGCGGCAGCAACCAGCGCTCGGTTCGATTCGCCGGCCGTGGACGCGACGACGACAACTTTACCTACGACGGCATCGACGCGACCAACATTGTGAATCAGCCGCAGCAGCCTTACGTTCGGCTGGCCATTCCCCTCGACACCATCCAGGAATTTCGCATCGATTCGATGCTCGCGACCGCGGAGGCTGGAGGAACTGGCGGGCCGCAACTGGCTGTAACTTCGCCCTCAGGAACCAATCAGTTTCACGGCGACGCCTTCGAATTTTTCCGCAACAATGTCTTCGACGCTCTGCAACCGGTTCCTATCGTAACCACCGGGCAACAACCCCTGCGACTGAATCAGTTCGGCGGATCATTTGGTGGCCCCGTCATTCGCGACAAGACTTACTTCTTCGTCGCTTACGAGGGCTATCGCCAGCACTGGGGATTTCCCTTGGAGGGCTTCGTGCCCAGTGACGCGTTCCGCGCTCAGGTCGCAGCCCAGTCGCCGGCGCTCATCCCCATACTGGACGCCTATCCCCACAGCGGCATTCCCACTGGCAATCCTGACATCAGCCAATTCGCGAGCGAAGGCACGCAGGTCGTGACCGAGAATTCCGCCATGATTCGGCTTGACCAGCGCTTCTCGGAAAGCACTACGGCATTTGTTCGCTTCAATATCGATAGGGCGATAAACACACAGCCATTGGCAAGTTCGGGAAACTATCTGCTCGACCGCCAGCAGCTCACTTCTTCTCCAGTGAATGGCGCTATCGAGCTGCTGCACGTTTTTTCCCCGACGCTGGTGAACGAGTTCAAATTCGGTTTTAATCGCGGCACCGCCGACACCACCGACATCAACACCACGAATATTCCATACGCTGTCTCGGTTTCCGGATTCACCACGCTCAACAACAACCGCTTCAGCCTTGGCGTCGGCAACTCCTTCTCCGAGATCGACAACCTGACTTGGGTCAAAGGACGCCACACGGTCAAGGCCGGAGTCGAAGTCCGGCGCATTCAGCTCAACCAGGGGAACACAGAAGCCGGTACGATTGCGTTTGCCTCGACCAGCGCCTTCGCCGCCGATCAAGTCAGCACCGCCAGCCTCAATGGAACGCTTCCCGTCAACGGACTGCGCAAGACGCAGTATTACGGGTACGTGCAGGATGAATTCAAGGTGAACTCAAACCTCACCCTCAATCTCGGCGCGCGCTACAGCTTCTTCAATATTTTTCATGAGGTGGAAGGTCGCGCCGATCCTTTCGATTTCGCAACCTGCGGTCCGCAAGGCTTTTGCGGAGTGGGCGCCAGTTTCGGTCAACCGAATTACGGCGACATCGATCCTCGTATAGCCATCGCGTGGTCGCCAACCCACAGCGGACATACCGTCATCCGTACCGGCTACGGCCTCTATCACGAGGACGGCCAGCTCGACGATCAGAACCTGCCCATCAGCAATGAAGTTTTCGCCTATTCACTGTCGAATAAAACCATTCCCACTCTGAGTTACCCCATCACTCCCTTCCTCGCGGACACGACCGGAATCATCTCGCCGCGAGACGACGATCGTCGCCGCAAAGACACCTACGTCGAACAGTGGGGCTTGTCCGTTCAGCAGCAACTGCCGGCCGATTTCGTTGGAACTGCTTCCTACGTCGGCAGTAATGGCGTTCATTTGCTTACGCTTTCGGAAGTGAACGTCGTCAATCCGGTGACCGGCACACGTCCTTATCCCGACTTTGGCATGGTGAGCTGGCGCGGCAATAAAGATAACAGCAGCTTCAACGCTCTCTCGCTGGCGGTGAAGCGTTCGTTCTCGAGCGGCTTCCTGCTCGGGGCCAATTACATGTGTTCGCACGAAATCGACGACGGCTCCGACGGCAGCGGCGATGGCGATTCGCTCGTGCCCGAAAATGTTGCGTGCCCGTCCTGCGAGCGCGCTTCTGGCATTTGGGATGTGCGTCACGTTTTCAATGCCAACGTCGTCTATGAACTTCCTTTCGGACAGGGCAAGGAATTTTTGAATGATCCCGGTGTCTTGCGCGCGGTTGCCGGAGGCTGGCAAGTCACTTCCACGTTCGTGGCCCGTACCGGATTTCCAGTCAACGTTTTGGTCAGTCGCTCGTCAGCTTCAGTTCCCGACGGCAACACTACCGACCAGCGTCCCAATCTTGTGCCCGGCGTTCCGCTCACGCCCCCGGCAGGCGCGACCATTGGCGAATGGATCAATCCCACCGCCTTCGCCGTTCCTGCCGCGGGCACATTCGGCGACGCACCCCGCGACCTTGCTCGCGGACCGGGCGCCTGGCAAATGGATCTCGGCCTCGGCAAACACATCTCGCTGACCGAGCGCGCGAAGCTCGAGTTTCGATCCGAGTTTTTCAACATCTTTAATCATCCGCAGTATGGTTTGCCGCAAGCGAGTTTCGGTGTGCCCGGCTTCGGCAGCATTGTTCAGACCGTAAATACGACGACGCCGGTCAGCCCGGTGGGCTCTGGAACTCCACGAGAAATTCAGTTTGCGCTCAGACTGGCGTTCTAAAATCAGCGAAGCACGCCAACTCGCATTTATGTCTCTGTCTCCAAACCCAGCCGCGCCTCAGCAGTTGCAGCCTCTGCTTGCCTTAGCCACTAAGTTTCTCCGGGCTGGGCGACCTGGCGATGCAATCGTGCCTTTGCGCGATGCGGCGCTGCTTGCACCATCCAATGCCGCGATCCAGCACGATCTCGGCCTCGCCTGCCTTGAGGTCGGCCGCGTGCCGGATGCGATCGCGGCGTTGCGGCAGGCCATCGAGTGCGATCCGCAGTACGCCGATGCTCATTTCCGCCTGGGAATCGCGTTTGAGAAACTGGGCAACGTGCGCGAGGCACTCGCTGCCTACGACCGCGCCACCAGGCTGCTGCCATCTCTAACCGAGGCGTGGTTTCGCGCCGGCGCTCTGATTTACATCGTGGGCCATCGCGAGCAGGCAATCGCTTGTTTCCGGCGCGCAGCGACAGCCGGAGGCACGAGCAGCTTCGGTTGCCTCGGCAGGGCGCGGGCATTACTGATTGAAGATCTCAATCAGGAAGCCGAACAGGTGTTGCGAGAGACACTGGTTGTCAATCCGATGAACGCTCTTGCGTACGATCTGCTGGGCAATCTGTTTTCTGAGTTCGGCCGTTTTGACGAAGCCCACGCCTGCTTCGAACGCGCCATCTCGCTCGCGCCACAGCTGGCAGGATGCTACTACGATCTTGTCCGGTGCCGCACGATCACGAGCAAGGACGGTGGCCTGCTTGAGCGAATGCAGGCCGCGCTGGCCACGCCGGGTTTAGAGGCAGGACAGCGTCAGCGTGTTCACCTTGCGATCGGCAAAGCGGCGGAGGACCTCGGCGACTACCAGTTCGCCATGCAGCACTTCGACGCCGCAGACACTGTGCGCCGGAGTGCTGGGTCGTTCGACTCGGCCGCCTTCTCCAAAGAAATCGATCGACTGATTGCCCGCTGCAATGCGGATTCGATCGCGCGCGGGTCCGAAGTCGGCAGCACCGATTTAACGCCGGTGCTGATCATCGGCATGCCGCGCTCCGGCACCACTCTCGTCGAGCAGATCATCTCCATGCATCCCGAGGTCAGCGCCGGCGGCGAGTTGAATTTCTGGAATGAGCATGGCGCGGAGTGGCATCGTTCGGGCACGGACGGGAACGAGGAGCGCTTCATCGCCACGGCGGCGGGAGATTACCTTCGCGTGCTGCGCGCCATCGCGCCAACGGCGGCGTGCGTGACCGACAAGATGCCATTCAACTTTCTGTGGGCCGGGCTGATCCACCTGGCATTCCCGCGCGCAATCATCATCCATTGCCACCGCGCTGCAATCGACACGGCGCTGTCAATTCATCAAACTCATTTCCATCCCAGCCTGGCGTTCCCAACCGGAAGCGCCGAACTGGTCGCTTATTTCCGCGACTACGAGCGCCTCATCGAACATTGGCGGAGGGTGCTGCCGGCGGATCGCTTCATCGAAGTCGATTACGAAGACCTGACCCACGCGCCCGAACCAGCCATCCGGCGCATCATCGCAGCCTGTGGCCTCTCATGGAATGACGCGTGCCTGCGCCCCGAATCCAATCCGCGCGCAGTGAAGACTCCCAGCAAGTGGCAGACACGGCAGCCGATCTATCGCACTTCCGTCGCGCGCTGGCGACGTTACGAGCCTTGGTTGGGGCCGCTACGCGAGCTCATCGATGAAGGACCGAACACTTAGGCCCACGGCGTTTTATGACGCTTGAGCTGAACGTATACGCTGAGGTACATTTTTCGCGTCTAGACAGGCCCTCGTTGCCGCGCTTAGCTCAGGGAGGAATCCAAAGCTACCGAACGCCGCCGGGGGCCAATTCTTTTCTTTAGCTAACTGGCGCTGCGAGCCAAATGCTTAAAGGCTTGTGAACGGAATCACTGCGGCGAATGACGTGGATCACAGCGGTTCAGCCAGGATTTTTTCTAGCATACGAGTCGGAGGTCGTTTATGGACACTCCGAAGGTATGCCCAGTTTGTGGTCACGATTCGATCCGGCCTGTAAATCGTAGCACGCTAGTAAAATTGGATAACGAAGAAATCTCTGACGTCTTCGCGTTCAGATGCGGAGAAGGGCATTTTTTCCTTGTCGCGCCGTCCGAACATAAGGACAAGTCGAAATCAAACAAAAAGGACTGAATCTCAAAAAACACGCCTTTTTGCCCCACATAATCTTGTCCTGCTGAAGGCATAGTCACCGTAAAGTTTGCAGACAAATTGCCGATGTCACACCCCGGGGGTGGTGAGCTTGGGCGGATTCAGCGAAAAGCCGGCTCTGGAAGTCGGCGGGCCCTCCCCGTTGCCTGCTCATGAAGGGCATCAGCCTCTGGTACGATTTACCGTCGACTCGAAGCGGCGTCTGGTGATTGCCAGGTTTGGCGATAATTTGACGCTGGCTGACATTCAGTGCTACGTGCAAAACCTGTGCACTGATCCCAGCTTCCACCCTTCGTTTTCAGAAATCGCCGACATCAGCGACGTCAAAGAGATTCCGCTCGAGGCTCCCGATTTTCTGAAACTCGCCGATCAAACCGACCCCTTCTCGCTCGAGTCGAAACGCGCTTTCGTGGCGCAGAGCTCACTGCAAAAACATGCGGCACGGATGCACAAGATTCTGCGCGGTCAAAGAAATTTCGAAATTTTCCAGACGCTCCAAGAGGCAGAGAACTGGATCACAAGTTAAACCCTGCCATCCTCTGCACGCCATTTATTTCAATACTAGCCTCCGCCCAACAAGCCGGACCGACCTTCGGCTTGGAACATCGCCTTAATCGAAAGACAAAAATCAGAATTCTAAAGCGCAGTAGACAGGCATACAATTTACTCTTCGGTGAGTGGAGGAGCGCTTCTTATGGCGGCTCATCGGGTTGTGTTTCGAGCCTTCGCAGTGGCTCCCTTATCGCTCTGTTTGTTAATGCTTCCAGCCGCCGCGTCCAAGCACCCGGTCACTTTGAAAGTGCTGAAGACCATCTCTCAGAATGTGCGCGGAGTCGGTGTTGCGCCTGGAATTGAAGTCACGAGCGCGCCAGTATCTTGTTCCCCGCCGTATCCCAGCAATACGGTCAGCGTTCAACCGCAAGTGCCGGGCTATCCCGGCAATGATCAATGCGTTCTTGCCTTGCCGGCGCGCGACTTGACGGGCACCGTTCACAATCGCGATGTTCACGCATTACTGACCACTCAAGACGGTCTGCAATACTACGTAATCCTCGGTTGCCAGAAAGAGTACGGCTGGTGCGATCCACTGGAGAAGAATACAACCTACAGAGGAGAGTTAAACGATCAGCCGAAATGGCTTGCCGATTACCAGCATCGGCCCGTGACATCGTTCATGAAGGTCCGGTTGCGTCCCACTGGAAAAAAGAAGGTCACCTACCAAATAGAATATGCGATCAAGATAGCGCCTTCCGGGGCGGAGAAGCCTGATCGGCTCAGCCCATCATCGCACTGAAGTTTCCCCGTATTCAGAAGGGAGGGAAGCAGGCAGCCCTCGTGCGGTGCCATTGCCGCCGGACAGCAGATCTTCAACCAGGTAACGTGCACGCGTTGCCATGATGCGCCGAATGTTGGCAACAGATCATTGGCTATCGCGACTGACGTTGGCACCAGCCACGCGGCAGCTTTTTAAAAAAAAGGCCCGGAATTTTCCGGGCCTTTCAGCTTTGTGATTACAA
>DATIYR010000321.1:0-9066 GCA_035517535.1 Terriglobales bacterium | reverse complement strand
GTGGGACGAAGCCGTGATTTATGAGCTGCACGTTGGAACCTTTACACCTGAAGGCACATTTGCCGCCGCGGAAAAGAAACTGGATTATCTTGCCGACCTCGGCGTAACCGCAATTGAACTGATGCCGCTCGCAAGCTTTCCTGGCGAGCGCGACTGGGGCTACGATGGCGTTCTCCCGTACGCTCCTGCTGCGTGTTACGGACGACCAGAAGACTTGAAGCGTTTCATTGACGCGGCACATGCGCGCAGCCTGATGGTCTTTCTCGATGTGGTTTACAACCACTTCGGGCCGGAAGGCAATTGCCTTGGGCTTTACGCTCCCCAGTTCTTCACCGAGCGTCATCACACGCCTTGGGGAAAGGCGATTAACTTTGACGGCCCATGCAGCCGAACTGTGCGCGATTTTTTTATTCACAATGCGCTCTATTGGCTGGAGGAGTATCGATTCGACGGTCTGCGCCTGGACGCCGTTCACGCGATCCTGGACGATTCGAAACCCAACATTTTGACCGAGTTGGCTGAAACCGTTCACATGCGATTCGAGAATGAGCGGTATGTCCATCTCGTCCTCGAAAACGCCGAAAATGAAGCGAGTTACTTGCAGCGAGATAATCAGCAGCGGCCGCGACTTTATACCGCGCAATGGAATGACGACATTCATCATGCGCTGCACGTCTTACTGACCGGCGAAAAGGATGGCTATTACTCCGACTACGCGAACAATCCCGCTTGGCATTTAGGCAGATGCCTCTCAGAAGGATTCAGCTATCAAAGCGAGCGTTCGGCGTTTGGCGGAGGAGCAAAGCGGGGGGAGCTCAGTCGTGATCTTCCCCCGGATGCGTTCGTCTCCTTCTTGCAAAACCACGATCAGATAGGAAACCGTGCCCTCGGCGAGAGAATCACAACGCTTTGCGATCCAGACGCTCTGAAAACAGCCATGTCGATTTTGTTGCTTGCGCCATCTCCGCCGCTCATCTTCATGGGCGAGGAATTCGGAGCAACCACACCGTTTCTCTTCTTCTGCGATTTCGGTCCGGAACTCGCACAAAAAGTCAGGGACGGACGCCGGGCGGAGTTTGCGCGTTTTGAGCAGTTCAACTCTCCCGAAGCCCAGGCCAAAATTCCAGACCCGAATCGCGCCGAAACATTTTTAAGATCCAAGCTCGACTGGAAATCTCTTGGACACTCGCCGCATCGCGAGTGGCTTGATTTCTACCGGGAGGTACTAAGGTGTCGGCGCGAGAAGATCGTTCCTCTCATCAAAAACATTGCCGTGGGACGGGCTCGGTTCGAAGTACTGCGGGAAGATGCTGTTAGGGTAGAGTGGCCATTATCGAACAAGGACAAGTTGGAACTCATAGCTAACTTGGGCACGTCTGAGTTTATGCTTCGAAACAAACCTGTGGGCAAGCTCCTCTACGTCACCAGCGAGCACCACGAGTCCGACTGGAAGGAGATACCTGCGCTCACCGCGGCGTGGTTTCTGAATGCATGAAGACGCCTTCCATCCCTCTTTCCACGTATCGGCTGCAATTCAATCGCAGCTTCACCTTCTCGCAGGCTGCTGAACTGGTTCCCTATCTTGCTGAGCTGGGCGTTTCGCACTGTTATGCCTCGCCGTATTTGCGTGCGCGTCCGGGCAGCATGCACGGATATGACATCATCGACCATCATCACTTGAATCCGGAAATTGGATCTCCTGAAGAGTACGACCGCTTCGTTACCGCTCTGCATGAGCATGGAATGGGGCAGATTCTCGATGTGGTCCCCAATCACATGGGAATCATGGGCGCCGACAATGCCTGGTGGCTCGAGGTGCTCGAGAATGGCGAAGCCTCAACCTACGCGCAATTTTTCGATATTGATTGGTATCCCCTCAAAGACGAACTGCAAGGCAAAGTACTGGTGCCGGTGCTGGGAGATCAGTACGGCACGGTGCTCGATCGCGGCGAATTAAAGCTCACCTTCGACATGGAAAACGGCGGATTCAGCATTGCTTATTTCAAGCATCGCTTTCCGGTAAATCCACGAGAGTATCCGCGCATTTTGGGTCGGAACATCGATCAATTAAGGGAGCATCTTGCCAGTGACAATCAAGATCTGCTCGAACTCGAAAGCCTGATCTCGGCTTTCAATCATCTTCCTGGGCGTGAAGAAACTGCTCCAGAAAAACAGGCAGAGCGTCTGCGCGACAAAGAAATTCACAAACGCAGGCTGGCGGCGCTGTGTGCGCGATCGCATGAAATCTCTGAATTCCTGGAAGACAACGTGCGAGAGCTGAGCGGCACGCCTGGCGACAGCAGCTCATTCGATGATCTTCACGCACTCATCAAAGCGCAGGCATATCGGCTGGCATATTGGCGGGTGGCGGCCGATGACATCAACTATCGGCGTTTTTTTGACGTAAACGATCTCGCGGCGCTGCGACAGGAAGATGAAATTGTCTTCAGGCAAACCCATGAACTTGTGCTGAACTTATTGCGCGACGGCAAATTGAATGGATTGCGCATCGACCATCCTGACGGCCTCTACAATCCAAAGCAATATTTCGAAAGACTGCAGCGCGCGAGCGATCATTCGACGGGTCAACAGAGCAGCTCGAAGACGCACTACGTTGTCGCCGAGAAGATACTAACCGGCGATGAGAAACTGCCCGAGGACTGGCCGATTCACGGCACCACGGGTTACAACTTTTCGAATCTGGTAAACGGTCTCTTCGTCGATCCAGACAGCGAACGCAGATTGAACCGCATTTATCGTGCCTTCACCGGACGGCGGTCGACCTTCAAGGAATTGGTCTACGAATGTAAAAAGCTGGTAATGGATTACTCGCTCAACAGCGAGTTGAACGTACTCGCGAATCATCTGAGCCGAATTGCGCTTGCCGACCGCCACACTTGCGACTTCACCCTGAACGGTTTGCGTGATGCGCTCACTGAAATCGTCGCGTGCTTTCCGGTTTACCGGACTTATGTGACCGAAGACTCCGTTTCGGCCAGCGATCGTATGTACATCAACGAAGCGGTGGAATGCGCAAAAGAAAAAAGCAGTGCTGCCGACCCGTCGGTGTATGACTTCATTCGCGAGGTCCTGCTAAGCACCAGAGCGGAGGGTCACCCGGATTACTATCGGCGGTCGGTGGTCCACTTCGCCATGAAGTTTCAGCAATACACCAGCGCGCTCATGGCAAAAGGCCTGGAGGACACCAGTTTTTATCGCTATCATCGTTTGGTTTCGCTGAATGATGTGGGTGGAGATCCGGTGCGGTTTGGAATTAGGCCGGAGGAATTTCACCGCGAGATCGCGCGACGCGCCCGGTCCTGGCCGCATGAGATGGTCGCAACCTCAACTCATGATTCCAAGCGCTCGGAAGATGTGAGAGCGCGAATTAATGTGCTTTCGGAATTTCCCATCGAGTGGTATCGCCATGTGCGCAAGTGGCGCGAGTTGAACCGCGGCAAGAAAACGGTTAGCGACGCGATCGAGGCTCCAACCCGCAATGATGAATATCTTTTCTACCAGACCCTGGTCGGCGCATGGCCGGTGGGACGAGATGCGGAGAATCCCCCTGACAGCTTTAAAGAGAGAATGCGAAAGTACATGCTGAAAGCGCTTCGCGAAGCCAAAGAGAACACGAGCTGGGCGAACCAGAATTCGCAATACGAGGACTCGGTTATTAAGTTTGTGAATGCCGTCCTCGACTCCCAGGAATTTCGTGATGACCTATTGCCTTTCCATCGCGTGATTTCTCATTTCGGAATGCTTAACAGCATTTCGCAAACGCTCATCAAGCTGACCGTCCCCGGCGTTCCCGACATTTACCAGGGTAATGAACTCTGGGAGTTCAACCTGGTCGATCCGGACAATCGTCGCGCAGTCGACTACGCTCTTCGTCGGCGCACGCTGCGGCAGTTCGAGGAGATTGAAAATCGGCGCTGCGAAAAATGCGATCCGTTGTTTCGCGAGATCGCGTCAGACATGCACGATGGCAGAATTAAGTTGTTTATCACTTGGAAGGCGCTCACGTTGCGAAAGCAGCGGCCAGAACTGTTTCAATGTGGTGAATATGTCCCACTCAGCATTGAAGGCGATCACGCCAGGCACCTGCTCGCATTTGCCCGAAAACACGCGAACGGGATGATCGTCGTCGCAGTGCCTCGGCTCTGTGGCGAGTTGCTAAAGGGAACGCCCACTCTGCCCCTTGGCGAGCAGACCTGGGGCAACACAAGCGTTGAGTTGCCAGGCAACAGTGGCGAGCTGCGAAATCTGTTCACGGGCGAATCGATTTCGGCAGGCAACCAGAAGCTTGCCGCGGCAGAAATCTTCCGCAGCTTTCCAGTCGCACTGTTGAGTTCGAGATAACAGATACCTTTCGGCCTTGGATAAAGCTAGCGCGGAAGAACCGTGTGTGGCGCGGACACTCTTGTCCGCGGAGACTTATCTGATGTCCGCGGAGACTGATTTCGATATACCCACCCTTTGGAATCCGCAACGAGCCTGCCCTGAGCGAAGTCGAAGGGGTCGGGCAGCCTCGTTTGTCTGGTAAAAACATCGAAGATTGGGGCACCCGCCAAAAATCCTCTCCCACGAGTCGAGCGCATCCTGTTATTCGCCACGCGTTTTTGCTACGCTGAGATTCACCCAGGAGGCGGCAAATGGCTCAATTTCAGCTCAACAAGCAAGCCACGGTCATGACAAAGTTGACTGAACTTCTAAGGATTAAAGTCATTGTCAAGCTGAAAGAGCTTGGCGAAGTCCGCGGCGTCATCGAGCAGATCGTCGCACCCGCCATCGCTGAGGACCTTCAGAGTTCGATTGATCTGACGCAATTCAAGGTGAGGCTCGAATCCGGCGAAACGGTGACTGTTCCCGGCTCTGCATTCTCCAAAATCGAGTATGCAATAACCTCAAATTAGGAAGGCGGATCTCATCCATCAAAACCCACTTCCCGCAACTGCAGCGAGAAGTGGAACACCGGCACCCTGCGCCTCGACGTCAGTATCTAGAAGGAAGGACGTCATCCCGAAGTCCCGCGCTTTCACCAGCGGGACGAGGGATCTCGCGCGGATCAGACGGGACCTCGGCAGTAAAAGCCAAAGTTAAGCTGCACGCAAGGTCCCTCACTGGGACGGGGTGGCCCATTCAACCCTGATTCTGGCTTGAGTGGGAGATTCCGGATCAAGCGTCGCGCTACTCCTTGCTTCAGCGACTTCAGAGCATCGGCGAGAGTCTGTTGCCCAGGCTCGCTCAACAGAAGATGAACGTGGTCAGGCATAACGACGTATCCATAAACGCGAAGCACAAAACTGCGACTGACACGTTCAAGTGCCGACTCAAAGATTCGTCTGTCCGCGTCACAAGTGAAAAGTTGATGACGATGGTAGCAGCAAAACGTCACGAAATGGCTCTGTCCAGTCTCGTGAAAGCGCTTCAGTCCCCAAGGCATGAAGGTAATTTGCTCTCGAAGGGAGCAAACGTCTGTGACGAGTGAACATTTTGTCCCACTCAAGTTGAGGCGATTGGCGGGCGTTTGAGCCCGCTGCCGAAATCCCGAGCGAAGTCGAGGGACCTCCAAGCCAGAATCGGGCTTGAATGGGCCACCCGCCATCCTTTGACAGAAATGCCTCGTTGGTGTATCTTCGCTTTATATTCGCTACACTGAGGTAAGAAGAGTGGCCTTGTATTTGATCAGCTATGACATCAATGAGAAAGATGCGTTCGAGTACGATGGCCTTTGGGCGAAGCTAAAGGAACTTGGGGCTGTGAGAATCCTATACTCTGAGTGGGTTCTGCAGGATGCGATTGGAAAGGCGTCAGCGATATACCACGAGATCGCTCCCAAAACTCAAAAGAAAGACAGGCTCCTTGTTCAGGAAATAACGAACGACGCGGTGTGGGACAAACTGCTCATCACTGACCCGGCCTTCCAGTCACTAATTAGTAGTGCTAGAGGCTGAGAATCTGCAGGCTATCGCAGAGGCGGATCATTACTCAGCGGGAGTAACGACCCTTACCTTTCCTCTTTCGTAAATTCTCGTTTCTCCTCGCTCGTGCAGGCTGCCCTTCGAATCGCGCAGCACATTCACTGAACCGCTACGCTGCACATTTGCGCTTACATGTCCGATGTGCGCTCGAGCACAAGCTCGAATGTTGTTCTTCGCTTTTACAAGCAGTTCAGCCATAGCGACTGCCCCGAGATTCCCTGGCATCGCGAAATGTTTCACTCCGAATTGACGCAAATCGTCGGATTCCCTCGGCCTTGTTCGTTGCCGCCAATCAGCCGTTATGAGCAACCAACCATGCCGTCCAACTTTCGGCAAAAAAGCCGTGTCCTCTGAACCAACGTTCGGCAAGACGTCTTGGCTATAGCGTCGGTACCGAATTCCGGCTCGATCGAGAATAGCCTTTACTTCAGGGCAATCAAGGTTCTCATCCAAGTAAAACGTGGGATTGCTCTGATAGCTCTTGGATGGGGCGCCCCGTTTCCCACTCGATTGCTTCTTTGACTTCTGCCACTGGTCGGCCATAGCTACGTGCAATGGCCGAAACAGAATCTCCACCGCGACTGCGACTAGCAAGGAAGCCCGTTGTGATTCGTGATCCGCGCAAGACAGGCAATCCGAAACACACGTTTGAATCTATTACCACTGTTTGCGGAGGTTCCGCATCGGCTTGAATCTGGCTCCTCTTCATGAAGGGATGTATTCTTTGCGCGTGCCCATAGACATCCCGGTCGACACGCTTCAGATAGGGATTTGCCCAATCAGGAACTTCGTACTGCCCATGTAGGCTCGCGTTCAGCACCGCACCCTGTCTTACGAATACGAGGTGCTTCCGATGCAGTGTTTGGAGTTCGAAGTCAGCCAGTGGATGCGTCGATTCCTCGTGTTCAAGGAGATCATCTACGGCGTTCCTGATTGCACGGAGCTTCAAACCGTGGATATGTCGCAAGCCTTCTAAGACGTAAAACTCCACTAGGTTCTTGAAGGACAACATTCTCGGCTTAGTGGACGCCAATTTGACAATAGGGTTGGGATTCCTGGTCCAATATTCCACGGTGGAGAATGGGATGTGGAAATACCGAGCTGCATCTGCTAACGAGTAGTTCGGTAGTTCCGTTACATCCCTCTCGCGTTTTCTTGGTCTCCGCATTGCAAGCCGTTCAGAATACCTTACACAGCCAGTTTTTTGCCGTTATTTCGTACTTGTTCCGTTTTTAGAACAAGAAGCTGACTCTAATGTTAACGGATTCGCCTACCAGCAGCGGATGTTGCCATCATACGTTCTTGTCTGTGCTCCCAAACGAACCAAGGTAATGGCCGGGGCGGGTGGCCATTCAAGCCCGCTTTTGGCTTGAGTGGGGATTTTGACTCTAGGCCTGATATGCCCTTCGCTTTCACTAAAAGCTGACGGCGGGTGGCCCATTCAAGCCGCTTTTGGCTTGAGTGGGGATTTTGAATCTAGGCCCGATATGCCCTTCGCTTTCACCGAAAGCTGACGGCTCTCAACTGTGGAAAATTCTTGTCAATACCCCTTTCGAGCCCAACTTCTCCTAAGTTCCTGATTCAACCCCAAATATAAATCTCCAAAACGTGGCACAATTCCCTGCTAAACCTGCTATTCTGAATATAGCAATCAGATATTCTCAGATATTCTAGGAGCGCGGCCCAAAGCCGCGCTCTTCGTGTTTGAGGCGTTTAGCGGGCGTCCGAAATCCCGCGCCAAGTCGAGGGATCTGAATCCTTTATGGGGCTGAACCTTGTCACCTCCCGAACCATTCTTTTTCAACGAAACCAGCGACCCAGCCAAACTCAATAACCGCCAACGAGGACACCTTGCCGAGGTCGCCTTTATGCGCAAAGCCGCCAGCTTGGGATTGCCGATTGCCAAGCCCTGGAACGAGGGCGAGCGATATGACTTCATCGCTCGCGTTCACAACATCTGTTGGCGCGTTCAGGTCAAGTCTGTCTCGAAGAAGTCCGCGCTGAAGAACCACTATCGCATCAAGACTTCAGGAGGTCGCGCAAGACATACACCGTACTCTGCAACCGAAATTGATTTTCTGGTGGCTTACATTCACCCGGAAGATATCTGGTATGTCTTCCCCGCCAGCTTCATCGCAGGCCGAGAAGCCGTCTGCGTTTTTCCAGGATCGAAAAGGTCCGTATACGAGCAGTATCGCGAGGCATGGAAACTTATGAACCCGATACCTACCGAAACGGCCGCGCAACATAAAGAGCAGACGGCCGGGACATGAAAAATGCGCCCCAATATGGGGCGCATTCTCGTCGCCCGCTACGCTTACACCCGATCCCTGTGGCAAGGCGAAAGCCACGGCGGGTGGCCCATTCAAGCCCGATTTTGGTTTGAGTGGGGGTGTTCACGAGTTGCGTAGGTCCTTCGACTCCGCAGAATCATTCTCTAGCGAATGATTCTGCTTCGCTCAGGATGACAGGAGGGACGATGGAAACCGTGCGTAATGCACCAAAACGGTGTAAAATGATGCTATGGCAAGCTCCAAACAAGTCCGGCGCAGCGTAACCTTGCCGGGAACAGTCGCCAAGCAGGTGGATGCGATCGCCAATCGGCGACGGCTGAGCGACAATCGCGTTCTGGTCGAGCTGATTGAATTGGGAATCGAAGCGAGCAGGCAAAAAGAGAAAGCCTTCTTCGAACTTGCTCAAAAGTTCCGCGCTTCAGAAAATGCTGCGGAAGCCAAGCGACTCGGGGACGAACTAGGTCGCTTTGTCTTTGGTGAATAGTGCCGGCAGATCGCATCGTGGTCTCAGTTGCCTTCGGCGATTCGCGATCATCTGGTCGAGCGCATGCGTGACCGCAACATCACGCTCGACGATCTCAACAAGCTTCGCCTCTGGATTGAATCGAGACCCGAAGTTCCCGAAGGTGAGTGGTTTAAGGATCTTGGTTCATTCAAATTGTGCGGCGAAGGAAGGCTTCCAAAGACGTTTCTCTTGCCCGGTCAAGCGGCAGCGGGCCAGAACGTTTAATTTCAGGCCAGAAGTGGCCGCGTGTAAGTTCCTAGCGCACTCCGGGCTGTGCGGTATG
>DATIYR010000320.1:0-8778 GCA_035517535.1 Terriglobales bacterium | reverse complement strand
ATTGTTCAATCCATAATCGGGATCAGGATAGATTCCGCGATCAATCATCGTGGTCAGCGCAGTACCCGGAACTGTCGCCGCCATCCAATCGCGAGCGTTGAAATGCTCCTGAGAAATTTCAGGACCGTCGCCGCTTACCTGTGGCGCCGGAAGCATTTTCCAGTTCGCAGCGAACGTCCATTGGTTCTCGCCATTTGCCTGCAGCGTTTCTCGGGTCGGTGGCACCGGTTTCGCGACTGGTTTCGAAAACGGCGCATTGGTATGCGGCATGGTCGCAGGATCTTGCGGCGCGCGATAGCCAGCCTGCCCGCGCGTTTGCACCGGCCACGGCTTTGAGCCTTCCTCGTACTCGACCAGTACAAAATCATGCGGATGCTCGAAAAGCTGCTTGATTTCATCTGTGCTCAACGCCTGGCGAACGATGGTCAAACCTGCGATTTTGCCGCCGAAATGCCGCCAACTTGGCGCAGGAAAAAATGGCGGCGCGATTTGCAGGTTCGGACTCACGCTGCCTAGCACGAGCTTGCCGCTCGTGACCTGCGCGCCATCGGCGTAAAGATGAACTTCCTGTCCATCGAACGTCGCAGCTAAAAAATGCGGTTTGTCCGCGGACAGCTGCGCCGCGCCGGAGATGTTGTTGTCCTTGCCCATCCAGACAATCGCGTGGCTATCGTCGATCGCAAGATAACGCGAATATTCATCTTCGGGATTGCCAATTCCAGCGAGCAATGTCGGCGCGTTCAACGGCTCCTTCCATCGGGCCCAGAGGTAGATCGACCACGGCGAATCTGCGCGCAGCACAGAGTCATTCTTATCCAGTGGTCTCTGTAAGCCGTCGCCGTCGGGAAGGAAGATCGCGTTATAGGGTCCGTAATATGGTGGATCATTCGAGACCGGCATTTGTGAAAAGCCGGGCGCAGCAAAGGAAATTACGAGTAGCGCAACTATTCCTGAAAAAAACGCTCGGCGCAGTGAAAACAACTTTCGCTTCATGGGGTCTCCGCGAATGAGATTGCCGCGATCCATCAGGCGAACCGCGGCCAACAAATCGTCCTTGCAATTTCGCGACAAGAATAATAGGGACTGGCGGAAGCTACAATCCAATTTTCGAAGCGACCCCGGCATGTGCTCCCAAATTGGATCAGGCGGAAGCGCTTTTCCCGTTGGTCCTTGCGCCCGCCTGCAGCGCCATCTCGCGCGCGCTTCGCAACTGTGAAACCGGGTCTCCGCTGGGAAGAAATTCCATGGCAGCTATCTTTCTGTAGTTCAGTTCCGCGAGCTTGCGAAAAATATTGCCGTAGTTAATCTCACCAGTGCCGGGCTCGTGCCGCCCCGGAACATCGGCGATATGGACCAGGCCAAGGTAATCGATATTTTTTTCGAGCTTCTCGATCAGATTTCCCTCAGCGATTTGCTCGTGGAAGAAATCGTAAAGAAACTGCACCTGCGGATGCCCAACTGCCCTTACGATCTCGAACCCTCGCGCGGCTGACGTCAGGAAGTACTTCGGGTTTTCTTCCTGATCGATGTTCTCGAGCAAAATCCGTATCGGTTTGCCATTGATCTCTCTCCCGTTCACCACTGCAGCTGCTGCGCGAAGACCATCGACGCAGCTCTGCTGCTCGGCTTCCACTGACATTCCGGGGACGACATTTCCAGAGAGGAGAATAATTGTGGGGCAGTCCAATCTCTCCATTATCGGAATTGTGCCGCGCAATTCCACGATCAGACCATCACGTTGGCGTGGATCACACAATCCATTCTTCAGACCGGCCGTGCAATCGAAATTTATGCCGAGCTCTTTGCGCTTTGCGTTGGCGCGGTTGAAGTCGGAATCTGACCAGTTCGCATATTCGCCGACGAGTTCAACATTGCGGTATCCGGCTTCCGCGACTTTCTCCAGACGTGTTTCGAACGGCAAGTTTCGAAACACCGTCCAGAGCATGACGGAAGTATCGAACGGAGCTGTTGCAGATTTATCTACGTTTGCCGACTCCGACGCCTCTAGCCTGGACGCAGCGCCGACCGGCAACGACGAGACTAGTGTCCCCGCGACAGTGCGACCAAATGTGCGGCGATTCATATTGCGCCGCATAATTCTACTAGGATTCTTAGCCGCCGATTCGCACGCTACCTAGAACTCAAACCGCAGGCCGAACTGGATCAGCCGCGGCGTATATCCGGCCGCGGTCGAACTGATGATGCCAAATGTCGGATCACCTGGTGAATAGGCTGTATTCGGAGGCGCAAAGCGCGGCGTGTTCATGGTATTGAACACGTCCGCCCGCAATTGCAAACTCATGCCTTCGTGCGGCGTGAACTCTTTGTAGAGACTGCTATCAAAATTATGAATGCCATCGGTTCGCAGGCCGGAGAAGTATCGTGGAGCATCTCCCGGAACCTCATCGCCGGGGTCGGCGAAGCAGTTAGCGTTCAGTACGGGAATCTGCTGAACGGCTGCCCGGTTCGAGCCGACTCCCGTGCCTCCGCCGCAGAGCACATCCGGACGCTGATTGCCATCCTGTAGCCGGTTGTCTGCCATATAGATCGCCAGCGGCTGGCCCGACTGCTCAGTTATGAACGTCGAGACTGCCCACCCGCCGATGATCCAGTCAAGAGGGCCGGATAAATTTCCTGCCAGCGCCCGCCCGTGCCCGACTGGCAAATCAACGATCACCGCCGCCGCGAGCCGTTGCGGAGTGTCATTCGCGCTGATGCTATGTTCCGCAGCGAGGTTATCGAGCTGCTGCGGATTCGCGTTGTTGAGCGTGCCAACAAATGCGTTCGCGCCGACGGAGGAATCATCCGTCAGCTTCGAGACGGTATAACTTCCTTCGAAGCTGATGCCATGCGTCGTGCGCTTCTGAAACCGAATCTGCATGGAGTTGTACCAGGAACTCGCTTCGAGCAGCGGCAAGCCTTCGAAGTCGCCATCAAACTGCGGATAAGGCCGAAGCAGATTCACCAGCGGGATGGTCGAGTTGCCATACTGCGAGTCCGGCTCGTTGAAAATCGGGGCGCCGGCGTTGTATGAGCAATTCGTGCCGCTGAATAATGAGCAGAACGGATTGGTGACCGGGTTCTGCAGGTAGTTGCTCACGCAGCTGTCAGCATCGCAGGTTGAATCGAGCGCATGCTGCTGGGCTGAAATCTGCGCCAGAAGCTTTGAAGAAATGAAATCGCGGTTGCGCGTGCTGGAGTATCCGCCCCAGGGCAGATGAATGCTGCGGTTCGCGGAATAGTCAATCGCCAGAACGATTTCGCTTGGCAGTGAGCGCTCAATTCCCAAGTTCCACTGATAAATATCGGCGTTCTGCGCTTCCGTTGTTCCCAGGTCATTGGCGTTGGCGTATCCCCATTCGGCCAACTTTCCATACTGCTGGTCTTGCGGCCCCGTCAAACCATTCGGGAATGGATTGGCCAGCGTTGTCGCGCGGGTCGCGAAATTATCTGTTGTGAAAAACATAGTCGCGCTTTTGCGGAACGCAGTGCCGGGATATTGAAAATTCGTCGCCACGCTCATTCCGTAATACACACCTGCGCCACCGCGAACCACAGTTTTGGAATCCAGTTGATAGGCGAAGCCCAGCCGCGGGCCCCAGTTGTTGCGGTCAACCGGGACGCTCTTCATTCCGAAGGTGTTCGGAAATAACGTAATGCCGTTTAATTCTTCAGTAGGTAGCCCGGGGTTCTGTCCGCCTGCGCTTAGATCAATACTGATGCCGCTTGGCCCACCAAAGTCGCTGAACTCGATTCGGTTGTATCGCTCGGTATAAGGCGTGCTCCACTCGTAACGCAAGCCCAGATTCAGTGTGAGCCTGGGAGTGACTTTCCAGTCATCCTGAAAGTAAAGCCCGGTCTCTTTTGATTTGTTGGCTACGGCTGGGTAGATGTTGATCACGCTGCTGTTGTCGGGATATCCGAAGAGCAATGTCGCAAAACCATTACCCGTCGGGTTGCCGGAGAGGTCGGTATCGCTGCCGGGAAATGGCGATGTGACTGTATCGCTGAAATCGAAGAGGCCTGTCGGATTCGGAGGTTGGAAGAAGTTATTGTAGAAGAGCCGCTGCTCGCCACCAATCTTGAACAGATGCGCGCCGTGCGAGATCACCAATTGCGAGGAGTAGCTGTAAAGTGTGTGCGCGAACCTCGTGTTGACGCAACACTGATCGTACAGGTTGGTCAATGGCTCTGCGCCAGACATTTGAATGGTCGGCATGCGGTCAACCCCTGCGTTCGCGGCCAGGTACGACGGCAATCCAACGCTCGTCAGGCTGGGATAATTTTCCGTCTCGTTTTCACTTACCCGGTCCAGGGCAAAATGGTTGGTCCACACAATGCGCGGATTCACCGTCCACGAGTATTCGAGAGAGGCGTTCTGCGCGTTAACCGGATCGCCCGCAATCCCGTCGTTCCAGGTATCGCCATCACCAAAAATCGTAGGCGCAGAAAAATTGCTATCTTTGCGGCTGTATCGCGCGCTCAGCCGCTGCTGGTCGGTGAACTGATTGTCCAGTTTGATGTCGAACTGATAGTCCGGCCCATGAGTGAGCGTGTTCAATCGATAATTGTTGAACTCTCCCGGAAGGTTCGGCTTGGGATAAAGATTGATAATTTGTTGCCCGATCGGATCGATCTCGCCTTGAGGGATTACATTCAAAGTTCCGCCGGGTTGCGATCCCACCTGCGGACGGGTCGAGCAATTCGGCTGGCAGATGATCGGGTCGTAAATGGGATTTTGCGTCGCTGAAAAATCCCCGGTGCGCTCGGCAAGTGTAGGCACGGTGCCAACGATATTTAATGGTTCGTCATCGCGAACTTTTTCGATATCGCCGAAAAAGAATGTTTTGTTATGACGCAACGGCCCGCCCACCGAAAACCCGTACTGGTCCCGCTTGTGGTCGGGTTTCGGCCCCAGCGAAGCAGGATTGAAGAAGTCGCGTGCGTCCGTTCCTGCGCGCTGGAAAAACCACCAGCCGCTGCCGTGGAAGTTGTTGGTGCCGCTCTTCAGCGCCATGTTGACGACAGTCCCACCGTTGTTGCCAAACTCGGCTGAAAAACTGTTGTTCTGGATTTTGAATTCCTGAATCACCTCGACCGACGGCTCGTAATACACATTGCTGGTAGCACCTTCACCCTGCTCCGGAGCGCTGATCAAGGAGCCGTCGATTCGGACTTCAGCCGTCGCGTTCCGCTGCCCGTTCGAAACAAAATTTGTTCCGGAGGGGTAGTTGTCTTGTGTGCCGGAGCCGGCAACTTCTGTAACTCCACCGGAAAGAAAAGTCAGGCCAAAAAAATCGCGTCCGGGCAAAGGAATGTCTTTGATGTACTGCTGCGTAACTTCTGTTCCAAGGGTTGGGCTCTCGGTATCGAGCAATGGCGCCGAGGAATTAACTTCTACTTGCGTCGTAACCGCGCCGGGCGACAAGGTGAAGTTCAGCGTGGTTTGTTGATCAACGGCCAGAACCACTCCAGTCCTGTCTTCCGCCCTGAAACCTTGCGCATCCGCCTTCAGTGAATATGTCGCGGGCTCCAATCCAGTGAAGAAGTACTCGCCCTTGTCATTGGTAACCACGGTGCTAGAAATTCCTGTGCCTGTGTTGGTGATCGTGACTCGCGCTCCGCGAACCACTGCGCCGCTTGGGTCGGTGACAACTCCTCGAACCTGTGCCCGATACGCGCCTTGCGCCATCAGCAAGACGGCCGAGCCCACAAACAGAAATGTGGCGACGATTAAACGGGAGAATGCTGTTTTTCGCATGGCGAGCTTCCATTCTGCAGGCGCGGCCAGAGTTGTGCCCGCGAGTGATTTATCGAATTATGCGGACTATTTCTTCACAAACTGGGTCCCAAACTGGCTGGCAGCGATTGGCGCCGGGCCGTGCGAAGCGTCCCAATGCTTATTGACGAACCAAGCCAAACCCTGGTGGTCGCGAAACGCCTCCGTACCACCCTCGCGCGTCACCGAATACGCCGCCGCGATGCTGGCGAAATCCAGGCAGTCCTCGAGCGAGGCTTTCCGCAGCCAGAGATGAATGAATCCGGCATCGAACGTATCTCCCGCGCCGATGTCGTCAACCTCCAGCACCCGCGGCGGAGCTACTTCCCACTCCGAGTCTCCGCTCCGGCAAACCGCCGGGTCTGAGCCGCGCTTCACCGCGACCACTGACGCCAAATCTGCAAGCTTCTTTAGCGCTTGCGACAGATCTGCGGTTTCCGCGATCTTCTTGGCCTCGCGCTCGTTGGGCAGGAAGACATCAACGTGTTTCAAAACCTGCAACAGGTCCGTTCCCCACCGGTCCTCGGGGTCGTCGTTCGTGTCGAGCGAAGTCGAGAGTCCCGCACCTTTGGCTTCGCGAAATAAATCCAGCATTCGCGGCCGCAGTGCTTTATGCAGAAAAAAAGACGACACGTGTAGATGACGCGCGCTGCACGCGTAATCGAGATCAATGTCTCCGTATTCCAGTTCGGACATTGTTCCGGGATAAGTCAGGATGTAACGGTGTTGCCCGTGCGGCAGCACGACCGTCAGTCCCGTGGGAGTGTCGTTGATCGCATCGACCATATGGTCGAGCTCCACTCCTGCGCCCCCGAGCCGCTCTTCCGCCATTTTGCCAAGCGGGTCTTTGCCGACCTTAGCCACGAAGCCGACTTTGGTCCCGAGTATCGATAAGTTATGCGCGAAAATCGCTGACGAACTGCCCAGTGTCAATTTCATTCCGCTGGCCAAATGCTCGTGGTCCGGCGCGAACTGCGGAGGCAATCCGTAGAGGATCAAGTCGAGGTTCAGCTCGCCAACCACGCAAACGTCAATCATTTTTCGTTCCTTTTCTCGATAGACACGCGGTCACTAGTGAATGCTCACGTTCTGCACCACGCGGCTTATCACGCCATCCGGGCTTGGGCTGTCTGGCTGCAAGTTCCAGCGGATCGAGCAGAACAGTCCCAGCAGTTGGCCGAACATCACATCGACGGGTGCACGGTATTCATCCGCGATACCGGCGACGTTCGCGGGCGCGAGGTAATTTTCGGCAAAGGAGTCGGGCGTGAATTCGGTGCCGCTCACTACGACTCTGCTGCGCGCGATTTTTTTGGCTCCGATTTCACGCAGCAGGTCGCGTTCGTATTGCTGTACACGCGGCTCGCCGGAGAGAAAGCACACGAACAACGATTGCGCGTCGAGCGCTGCCATCGGGCCGTGACGCAGCCCTAATGCAGATTCGGACATGGTCAGAGTCTTGCCCGCCGTCAACTCCAAAACCTTTAGGGCCGATTCTTTCGCGACCGCCCGCAACGGCCCCGATCCGACGAAGAACGCTTTCTTGAACTCCATTTTCGCCAGCGCGGCAGCGCAATCCGCTGCACGGGGCAAAAAGTCTCTGCCTGCCGCGCTCAGCTTCGCCACGATGTTTTCGTAGCGGGCGAGATCGTAAGCGTGGGCCATGCATTGGCCGAAAATAACCATGTTCGAAAACGAACTGGTCATTGCCAGCCCACGGTCATTGACGGCGTCGCTTAATAGCATCGGTAAAACTTGCCCATGGTCGCGGTTGTCACGAATCATGCGCCCGTCCGCGTTACAGGAGACCGCGATGTGACGAATGCCCGGATGCCGCTCGATCGCTTGCGCCAGCACCGCCACGCCTTCCGGACTGTCGCCGGACCGTGAAAACGAAATCCATAAATATTTCCGTCGCGGCAGCATCAACTCGTCCATGTGAGTCAGCAGGTCCGTGCTCGGCACCGCCATAACTTCGCATTGCCACATTCTTCGCAAGAGGAAGACCAGCGCATGACCGGTGTAGTCCGAAGTCCCGGCGCCGACCAGGAATACTGTCGTATCGGAAGCACGCTTGCCTGAGATCCCTGAAGCCGCAAGGAATTCCCGAATTTCGTTCTGCTTTTTTCCGAATAATTCAAAAGTGGAAATCCAGGTGTGCGGCTGCTGCGCAATTTCCGCAGGCGTGTGAACCAGGCCGCGCTTCAACTTTTCGGTCTCCGGTAATGCGAGCAATTGTGAAAGCTCGTTCAACGTCGCAGAATCCTTTCCTCTCGGTTTTTCGGAGTTCTTCGTGTACCTTTGTGTCCTTCGTGGTTATAAAGTTACCGTCGCTCCCACCAGAACACCCCGCCCTTTTCAATCGGCGGCAGATCAAACGTGACCCCGCCGTTACCCGCGACCCCATTTACCTTCGAAACCTCGCCAAGAAATGGCAGAAAAAATCCGCACGCTCTGCTGAGTCCGTCAACCTGGACCTGCACGCCCTTCTGCGGCGTCTGCACCATATTTTTTCCGCCTACCAGCCCCGCGAAGTTCGCGAAGAACACGTGCGGAGCGCCTTCCACCCGCGAAATAGATGTCGCGACCATCGGTGAAGCGATAACGCGAATTGAGCTCGCAGATTTGAGCTTGTCGAGAAACGCTTGTTCCTGGTCGGGAGATGCTCCCTCGAAATTTTCTTTCAACAACGAGAAATATTCCCGTCCCGGATCATCGTTGATCTCAACAACGTTTGCCGATGCCGCGAGCCCGGTCGCATTACTTCCAGTGAGTACCAGCATATGGTCGCCGCTCACATACTTCTGCAGCGAAGCTTTCTCATTGTCGTCAAGAACGCGCACATCGGGCAGTACAAGCGTGCTGCCCTGAAATTCCGCTAGCGTCCGCGGCGTCACCACTTGATACTCGAGATGCTTCTGCATCAGCAGAATCAAAATGCCGCGATAGGAAGTGATGAATTCGTCAGCGAAGTAATCACGGGTCTTCGGCGAAAAATA
>DATIYR010000319.1:0-5110 GCA_035517535.1 Terriglobales bacterium | reverse complement strand
ATTCATTTTCTGTTTTCTAATCTCGCCTTATCCCGCGCATTGTCAATCCAGCCAAGACGAAATCGTGCAGCATTTCCGCGCCGGCCAGCAGGCGATGTTGCAAGGCGAATTTGCCAATGCCGTCGAAGAATTCAAAAAAGTATTAGCCCTTGACCCCACCCTGGTTGAAGCCGAGGTCAATCTCGGGCTCGCATATCAAAGCCTTGACCAATTCCAGCCGGCCGTACAGCACCTCACGATCGCTCTCCGCCAAAGGCCAAACTTGCTTGCGCCCAACGTACTGGTTGGAATGGATTACCTGAGGCTGGGATCTCCTCAAAAGGCGCTTCCCTACCTGGAGCGCGCGGTGAAGCTCAATCCCGCGAATCACGAAGCTCATCAGGCACTGGCTTCCTTGTATATAAGTCAGGACAACATTCAGGGCGCGGCACAGCAATATCGCGAACTCGCAACAATCGATCCGGATAAAAGTGAAGCCTGGTTCAAGCTCGGCCACGAGTATCTCGACTTGGCTGCACGGCTTGCATACCGCGGCGCGCGCTTGTACCGCGATTCTGCCTGGGGCCATCGCTTTCTAGGCGATCTTTTGTTCGAGCGCAGCCGCTGGGACGATGCGGTACGCGAATATCAAAAAGCGCTGAACATCGAACCCCAAGAGGAAGGGTTGCACGCTTCGATTGGCCAGGCATATCTGCATGCCGGACAGTTGGACAAAGCACAAGCAGAATTTCAGGCCGAAGTTCAATTACATAAAACCAATCCGCTCGCGTGGCTCGGTCTGGCCGAGACACAGCTGGTGCAGAACCGGCCCGACGCCGCACTCACATCGATCAGCAAGGCCTGGGAAATTGCTCCCGATTTTGTATCACTTCAACGAGAATTTCCCAGCACTACGATTGCGCCTGACGCGGCGAAAAAGTTGGCGTCGAGTCTGGATGGATCCGAAACTCCCGCCGGGCAATTCCTTCTAGCGTCGCTTTATGCAGCCACAGGCGACGGCGCCAGGGCGGATGACGAATGGAAGCGCTTCCAAACTTCTGTGGTCGCGGCGCAGAAGTCCGGTCACACGCTCGCACCAGATGCCTGCAAGCTTCATCGTTATTCTGCCTGCATCCGCCTGCTCCGGGCGCGAAAAACTTTGACCGATTCCGAACGTGTGATGTTGGGAGAGAACGAATTCATAATGCATCAGTACGAATCTGCCGCCAAGTCCTTGGCCGAAGTCAAAGGCATTTCCAAACCAAACGCGGAAGCCAGCTACTGGTTGTCGCGAGCTTATCAGGCCTTGGGCGCGGATGCGTATACGCAATTGCAAGAAACATTTCCCGACTCCTGGCGAACTCATCAGCTACGCGGCGAAGGCGACGCACTCAAAGGCGATTACGACAATGCCACCAAAGAATTTCAAGCGGCATTGCAGATCAAGCCTGACAGTGCGGAACTGCACGAAGCCTTAGGTGAACTATACGTGGACAACCATTCCGAAGCCGATGGTGAAAAGGAACTCAATACCGCCATATCGCTCGATCCATCCAGAAGTCGCGCCCTCTATCTTCTGGGCCGGTTGTACATTCAGCAGCGTGACAACGAAAAAGCTGTTCCCTTCCTGCAGCGCGCGCTTCGCTTGCAGCCGGATTTCGCCGAAGCCAGTAGTTTATTAGGCACCGCTTTAATGCGCCTCGGCCGCTACGCCGATGCGGTTCCAAATCTCGTGAACGCCGCGCAGGTTGATCACTACGGCAATGTGCACTATCAGCTGTTTGTGGCTTACAAAAAGCTTGGTCAGATGGAACTGGCGCAGAAGGCGCTCGCGACGTCGCAGGAAATCCGCCGCAGTTCGCTCGAACGCGATCAAGCCGTAATCATGGGCGCGCCACAAACCGATGCCGACACACAATAGATCGCATCTGATTCACTGTTCGAATTGTTTGACCAGTGCTCTTTGCCGCGACTCATCGGCCGCGGGCTCATACGGCTGGTACAGCGAAATGCGGTCGAGCAGGCCTGCGTAGCGTTCACGCAGTTTCGTACCGATGGTCTCATAGGTTCCAATTACCGCGATTTCATCGAGCATGTCATCCGTGATAAGTCGCGCCATTCCCTTCCAATCGCCATCGAGTGATTTCTGGTGCAACTCTGGTGAAATATGTTCCCAGCCGTGCGCAGCCAGCACCGGTTCATAGGTTCGCGTTGAAGCATAGAACGCAATCTGCTGCCGAACTGCCTCAGTATTTTGCAAGCGCTCGCTTTCCGTGTCTCCGGTAATCACAAAAACTGCAGTCGCATACGTAAAATCCTGTCGCGACCGCCGTGAAGTTTGTAGGCCCTCGTTGACTGCCGGATGCACGAAGTCTCGTAGATACTTCGTCGTGTGAAATGGATGCACGTGCAGGCCATCGCAAACCTCTCCCGCCATGCAGCACATGTACTGATTGACTCCGGCAACGAAGATCGGGATTTTCGGATGCGCGATTGGGCCGGGATTGAAGAACGGAGTCATCAGATCGAAATTGTAGAACTCGCCGCAAAAATGCAGCGGCGTTCCGTTCTGCCAGCAATCCCAAATCGCGCGCAGCGAGAGCACGACCTCGCGCAACTTGGGTCCCGGTGACTCAAATTTAACCGAGAAGCGCCTCTGGTTGTGCGCCCTCACCTGCGAGCCAAGCCCAAGCATGAACCGCCCCTCCGACGCTTTCTGAATGTCCCACGCTGTGTAAGCAGTAATCATCGGACTACGGGGGAACGCCACCGCGATCGAAGTTCCGAGCTTGACCGATGAAGTCGCGGTCGCCGCAACCGCCAGCGGCAGAAAGGGATCATGCTGCGTTTCTGAGCTCCAAATGCAATCGTATCCAATCGCCTCCATCTTGCGGGCGTACTCTGGCACTGCTTGTAGCTGATAGTCGCGTAAGCCAATATCGATCTGCACGCGCGACCTCCTGGCGTGAATTGTACTCTCGTCGAATCAGGCTTCGGTCCCTTAGTTCTCCCAATGATTCAAGTAAAGAGGCCGTTGCGCGCGGGATTGACTTGCAGCATCGGCCGCCGAGAAACAGCCGGAAATCATCTAGTGAAAATACCGGAGAACACTTTTCAGAGGTCGCACCTTCGCGCGCGCACCGCGATGTGAGATTACGAGTGATATGGCGATTGTGAGCGATCAACCTCAGTGCGATTGGCTTGCACGGGTACTGGCTTCTTGCGGCTGGAATTCGCGTTATTTTCGAAGCTGTCCAATGCTTCGCCGGGAAGAATCTCTTCTAACGCCCATGCTATGCGGTCAACCGAGGCTCGAACTTCGTCCAGATTGCCGCGGACATAAGCCGAATCGATAATGGATTGAAGTGCGTTGCGGACGTGATGATTCATCAGCTCAATGATCCTCAATTTTTCGTTCATCTGCTGCCGCTCGCGCTGATGTAACAGCTCGACCACAAATACGAGGGCAAAGGTGAATATTGCAAGCAGGAACTCGTCAACCAAGGAAAGTTCGGCGTGCAGCCCGTGAGCGGCCATCCACAGGCCGAGCAAATAGTCAACCAACGCAACCGCTCCGCCTGCAACTGCGGCGACCAGATACTTACGAACTGAAGAGGACCCTCTTTTGCCTACCACACCGGACACTCTGGGATAGTTCCACCTTATTTTAGCCTAGTCCTCTTCTCTGGAAAATCCGGGGCCAAAAAAATCGAGTCTTGCAATCAGCGGCTTGAGCCCATCCACCGACCCTTATTGCGGCTTGCGCTCACTCTCCCAGTTTGAAAATTCTCTCCATCAGCAGCCATTTTTCTCCGGGTTTCGCTTCCGGCAAGGCTTGCTGGAATTTCCACATGAGCTGCTCCCACTCCTGAACTTTCGGATTTTGCTGATCGGCCTTGGCCTTCTTTTCGAACGAGAATCTTTCATCCACTTCCATGATCATGAACATGCGCGTGCCGCGCAGGTAAATTTCCATATCGAGAATGCCGGAGCTGCGAATGCTCTCGGTAATCTCAGGCCAGATTTTTTCGTGATGTTTTTTGTACGCGGCGATCAGGGCAGGATCATTCTTCAGGTCGAGAGTCAAACAAAAGCGGCGGGTCATAGTGGCTGGGCCATACTGGCCACGGTGGCCGTATCTTCGCGGCGGTTATTTTGTGGCTTGTACCCATCCACGGCGAAATAAAAAATGTAGATGTAGCAGACCAGGGGGACGAGAAACGCGGTGCGGATGCTTGTGGCATCGGAGATTCGTCCCATGATGGCCGGGAGAACCGCACCCCCGAGAATTGCCATTACCTGGAGAGACGATCCGCGCTTGGTCAGCGGTCCTAGATTCTTAATGCTGAGCGCAAAAATTGTGGGAAACATGATTGAGTGGAAAAAACCAATCAGCACCAAGGCCCACACGGAGATGTCGCCCCGCGCTAATAGGGCGATGAATATCGAAACCAGAGAGCCAGCTCCGAAAATCGAGAGCAGGCGCGGCGCAGGAACGCTTTTCATCAAAGCAGAACCGCCAAAACGCCCCAGCATGAAGCCGATCCAGTGCCCCAGCAGGTAGTACCAGGCGCTGCGGGCAGTTAACCCCGGCAGGCTATGTTGCGCAAAGCGGATGACGAAGCTTCCAACACCAACCTGTGCTCCCACGTAAAGAAATTGCGCGATCACACCTTTCATGAGATGCCCCTGCTGCAACACTTTCGTCCAGGATGGTTGTGCTTCCTCGCCGGTGTGGGTTCCCTTTTCGCTGACTTCGGGAAGGTGCATCGTGATAATCAGCACGGCAACCACGACGAAGATGCATGCGATCAACGCATACGGCACGCGCACGCTGCTCGCCTGGGCCAGACGGTATGCATGCTCCTCCGCGGCTGAAAACGCGGCCCGTTGCTGCGGGGTGTATTCTTTGCCCGACAGGATGAACCAGCCCAGCAACATCGCACACACCGCGCCGACCGCATTAAAAGATTGCGCCAGGTTCAATCGGCGTTCCGAGCTTTCGCCGGGACCGAGGATCGTGACGTATGGATTTGCCGCTACTTCGAGAAAGCTTTGGCCACAGGCCATCACAAACAGCGCCACCAGGAAGAACGCATACGTGCCCGCTGCCGACGCAGGCACAAATAAC
>DATIYR010000318.1:0-3922 GCA_035517535.1 Terriglobales bacterium | reverse complement strand
CCTGGATACCAGCGCGAAGCATTCGGCTCCGGCTGCAGGCGGACGGCAATCACGTTCGGCTCAGAGCCGAAATGAAGATGCGGAGTCAGATTGAAGAAGAAGCTCGAATAACCGTAGGGCCGACCGCCGAGTTCCTCTCCATTCAGCCAGACGGTCGAATTCGACATGGCACCGTCGAACATGATGGTGAAGAGGCGGCCCTTGGCGCTCTCCGGAAGAAGAAAAGACTTGCGGTACCATCCGGTTCCTGAAACCGGTAATCCGCCAGTTGAGGCGTTGAAAGCTTCATCAAACGGACCCTCGATCGCCCAATCGTGAGGCAACCGAAGAAGCCGCCAGTGCGAATCTTCGAATCCGGGGCTTTCGGCGCCCGGCGCGTCTCCTTTGTAAAAACGCCAGTTGCCGTCGAAGTTGACGCGCCGCTCGCCGGAAATCTGCACGGCGGCAACCTGCTGCGCTTTGGCGTTGATGGAATTTAACGAGAGAACAACAGCGACGATCAGATATGTGCAGGAACGCACCATGCCTCTCCTCGAGTGAATTTGCCGAAGACGCCTGTGCCCCACGCACGATTTTATTTTGGGCAGACGGGCGTCCCCGCCCGTCATTACGTTCCGGCAGCTTCTTTCGCCGGAATCCAGTAGACCTCTTCTTTCAAATGTTCCTTGGTGAAGCCAATTCGCTTCAGAATGCTTTTGCCGTTCTCGATCATGTCCGGATGGCCGCACAAATACGCAACGGAATTGGTCCCATCGAGGCCCCATAGATCCGAGTACTTGCGCATGACGTCATCGACGCGCCCAATCTCGCCGCCGACCCATTTTTCGTCCTCCCACGGACGGCTGACAGTTGGCACATACTTCAGCCAGGGAACTTCGGCGGCAAATTTGCAAAGCTCGTCGCAATAGCCAAACTCCCACGACCGGCTCGCGCCATTCAGGATGAAAAGTTTGTGGTCGCCCTGCAACGTGCCTTCTTTCCATGCGCGATACATCGTGCGCACGTAACTCACGAACGGAGCAATGCCAGTAACTGTGCAGACCAGGAAATGTTTCGTTCGCCCGCTCTTCTGATCGAGCGTGAACAGGCCTTTCGCCGACTTTCGCATGAGCATCTGATCGCCAACGTTGAGTTCATACAATTTCGGCGTCAGTTCTCCCTGCGGCACCAGTTCGAAAAAAAATTCGATTTCCTTTTCGAGCGGCGAGGACACAATCGAGTATGCTCGTTCACTTCGCTTATCGGCGGTCTGTACTCCGAGGGTGGCGTACTGCCCGGGCTTGAACGAGAAAGCACCGCCAGGATCGACCCGGATCATCCACAGATCGGAAGCAAAATCTTTTCTCTCTAGAATTTTGGCGCGATAAAACTTGTCATCAGGAACGGGGATATCCATCGAGGCCTCGCTGGGATGAAGCCACTCAGTTTACAAGAATTCGTTGCTGAGTTTCAGAGACTCTGAATTATTGCGCTTGCCCGGATGAGGCTTGCCAGTTCTATTTGCCCACAACCAACACTTCAAAGGTGCCGGGCAGGATCGGAGGCCTTTGATGCGGATTGTCCGGCGTAGGAGCCGCGGGGCGCGGCCCGAACTGAGCGGTTACAAGAAATAGCTCGTGCGTCTTTTCATCGAGCGCCATGGTGCGGGCGCCGCGCTCGGTTTCTACATTTTGCACAACGCTGAACTTCTCGGGCGAGTCTTCTTTCACAATCGTCATAACGCCTTCGCCACAGGAGGCAAAAGCCAGTTTCCTTTCGGGATCGAAACGATCGGCATCCACACCTTCGCCGATCGGCAGCGTAGTGATCACCTTTCCGGTATTACCATTCACGACCGCCATCATCTTGTCGTCGCAACCTACGAAGAGTCTGCGGTTCTTTCTATCAATTGCCAGACCGCTCGGGGATTCGCACGGCGCCAACGGCCACGTAGATGTGACCTTCAGTCCTTTTGGATCAATCGCGAGCAGTTCACTCTTGTCTTCCAGATTTGCAAATAGCCCACCGCGTCCATCGCTGACGGCAAACTCGGGCTTGCCGTCGAGCGCGATCTTACCCACAATGTTTCCGTTCGCTGCGTCGATTGCCGTTGAATCGTGGCTCCTGCCGTTGAAGGTGAACACTCGCTCGGTGACCGGATCGTACAAAATGGCGTCCGGATTTTCGCCGACGTTCTGAACTTTGCTGATCGGCTTCAAAGTTTTCAGATCGAAAATGCTGACCGTGCCTTCGCGCCCATTACTCGTAAATCCACGCCCAAGCTCGGGCGCGATGGCAATGCCGTGAACGCCAGGCGTGTCGGGAATATCGCCAACTTGCTTGCCCGAATCTTCATCGATCACGATCACGTGTGTTCCGCGCGAAATGAAAAGATGGTGCGCACTGGGATCAACCTCAAGATAATCCCACCCGCCTTCACTACCTAGTTTGTAAGTTCTAATGACATGCAGGCCGGGACCGGAGGCAAATAGAGGAGCGCACAAAAGCGCAACGCAAATCGCCAAACCCATCGGTTTCATGGCAAGTCTCCCTGATTTGTGCCGAGTGCGTCATAGATTCTACGCTTCTGTCGTATGCAGATTTGAGCCCGCGCCCGGGTAGCAATGAAATTCCGCTCAGCCAGATTCGAGTTTTCTGGCTGGTGGTGCGGTCAGCGAATGAAGAAGTAAACAATTCCCGCCAGGCAGAGAAAGAACACGATGATGCCAAAGAGAGTCCAGGGGAAAGTTCTTTTGGGAGTGGTTACAGTGCCGGTCTCGTGTTCCAGTGGATCAGTCGGCGGTATTTGGGGGTTTGCTGCCATATTCTTTACACCTCAATGCCTGAAACGCCCTGCATCTCTCATTTGAGCTTGTTTCGTCATTTGTGATGGTCTTACGCGAACGTGCGATGTCCCAAGATAAGAAATTGCCAGCCCGAGGTTCTCCTGATTACTGAGTTGCTCGTGTGTGTTTGTTAGCAGAGCTTTGATTCGAGGAATCAAGAGCAACTGCTCGACCGCGCAGCGAAGTCAATGTGCGATACGCGCTGCCGACGGCTAACGCGCCCAATCCTCTGCCTTCAGCGACTTCACTCTGCCGAATACGCGATCGCTGCTGACGAGCACTGCTCCGAGTGATCGTGCGTGCGCGGCGATCATCAGGTCGAGATTGCCAATCGGGCTGCCTTCCACTTCCAGTTCGGCGCGAATTTCCGCATAGGCCTGGGCCGCTGCCGAGTCCCAGCTTCGGACCGCGATGAATCGGAGAAACTCCTCCACAACCGCTTTCAATCGCGTCGCGCTTGGAAACTTCAGTACACCAAATCGCAACTCGGCCTCGGTAATCACCGAAATGGTGACATCGGCAACCGGAACTTTCAGCAAACGTACGCGAACTTGAGGCGGGTTGCCTTTGATCAGGTAGCTTGCTGTGTTGGTGTCGAGCAGGTAGCGAAGCGGCATTTAGAAAAGTTTGCGTCTCTGTGGACGAACGTCAGACCGCTCCACGAGGAAGTCTTCCGGCACGTTAGCCTCGTCTGCTAATTCGAAAAAATCCTGCCAGGACTCGGGACGGCGGGAGAGAATCACGTCCCCGGTTTTCTCGTCGCGGCGAATGTAAACCTCCGAACCCTCAAATCTGTATTCCACCGGAAGGCGCAGCGCCTGGCTGCGACCGTTGCGAAACAATTTTGCTGTCTTTGCCATGGTATATACCATGATACATCACAACCGCCTCGACTCGACACTCACACACGGGTAACCACACAGTAATCACCAAAGGCCGTGTCCTTTCAATGCGATTTATGCTAAGTAGCTGCAAAATGTTTCACTTAATCGAATCCGGCGTAGTTGCTTGCTGAGAACTTTCTAATTGCGGAAAATTCGGCAACTGCCGTACTATCAGAAAATTGCAGCAACTTCGCCGAACTTTGAACGCGCGGC
>DATIYR010000317.1:0-11502 GCA_035517535.1 Terriglobales bacterium | reverse complement strand
GCCGCGACCGCCTGGCGATATCTGAACTCGAAGTAGAAGTCGCGGGCGAGAATTCCGATCGCGCCTGCGATCATTCCAATTCCGCCCCAGAGCAACAAGAACCTGAGAAAAAGCATACGTCCTCCTTGCGATTGACTACTGCCGCGCGGCCGGACTCGCCGGCGCGGGTTGGGGAATCCACCCGATCAAAACCTGGGACCTGGGAGACGGTTTCGGCGGGGTGAAAAATAATCTGAAGATTTGGCCGAAGATGAATTCTTCGACCACCACTGCGAATGCGATCGAGAAAAGAAGGCCTCCGACGACGGTGAGGAATGTAATGATGAGTTGCATATGAGTTCTCCTGCGAACGCAGGGAGATAGTGCAGATGTGAGGCCAGGGCGTAAGTGGTTGGAGGGAAAGGATGTGCCGGCAGGGGAATTGTGGGAGGACGGACACAGTGTGTGCTTTTTTAGTCGGACAGAGCCTGCCCTGAACTCGCCGAAGGAGTGTCCGACCCACACCAGCCCCTGAGCAGATTTCCTCAGGCCGGTGGCTTAGAGTAGCAAGGAGTACGTCCGCCAAAGGAAGTCCCCTAAACGAGAAGAACTCATGAGCGAGAACGACCAGAGGCTCTCATCCAGAGCACAAGCGGCATCTAATTCTGTTTTGCACACCCGCGCACCACGCATATTCAAATATTCGCGGGCGGGGCCCCTTCGACTTTGCTCAGGGCAGGTCCGCGCCACATAGCACAGATCACATAACACAGACCGCATAACATAGATTCGGGGAAAGAGTTGGCGACACAAGATTCGCTGTGGTACAAGGACGCGATTATTTATCAGGTGCACGTCCGTGCTTTTTACGACAGCAGCGGCGATGGCAACGGGGATTTTCGCGGACTGGCACAGAAGTTGGATTATCTGCAGGAGCTTGGGGTCACGGTGATCTGGCTCATGCCGTTTTTCCCGTCGCCTCTTCGCGATGACGGCTACGATATTTCCGACTACCGCTCCGTCAATCCAACCTACGGCACGCTGGATGATTTCAAAGCATTCCTGGAAGCGGCCCACCAGCGCGGAATTCGCGTGATCATTGAGATGGTGATGAACCACACCTCCGACCAGCATCCCTGGTTTCAGGAGTCGCGCAGCTCGAGAAATAATCCCAAGCGTGATTGGTACGTGTGGAGCGATTCCGATACCAGGTACAAAGGCACACGCATCATTTTTTTGGACACGGAACTTTCAAACTGGGCGTGGGACCCGGTTTCGAAGCAGTATTATTGGCATCGTTTTTTCAGTCATCAGCCGGACTTGAACTACGACAATCCTCAGGTTTTTGAGGAGATGTGGCAGATCATGAAGTTCTGGGCGGAAATGGGAGTGGATGCCTTCCGGCTTGATGCGGTTCCGTACCTGGTCGAGCGCGAAGGCACCAACTGCGAGAACCTTCCGGAAACGCACCACATCATCAAGGAATTACGGGCTCGTCTGGACAAAGAATTTCCCGGGCGCATGTTGCTGGCGGAAGCCAACCAGTGGCCTACCGATCTGCGAGCGTACTTCGGCAACGGTGACGAGTTCCACATGGCGTTTCACTTCCCGCTGATGCCGCGGATGTTCATGGCGCTGAAGCTCGAAGACCGCAAGCCAATAACAGAAATCCTGAAGCAGACGCCGGAGATCCCTGAAGGCTGCCAGTGGTGCCTGTTTCTACGCAACCATGACGAGCTCACGCTTGAAATGGTCACCGACATGGAACGCGACTACATGTACGACGAGTACGCGAAAGATAAGGCCATGCGGTTGAACCTGGGAATTCGCCGCCGGCTGGCGCCGCTGCTCGACAACGACCGGCGCAAGATCGAGTTGATGAACGGGCTGCTGATGTCCCTGCCGGGTACTCCCATCATCTATTACGGCGACGAGATCGGCATGGGCGACAATGTGAATCTCGGCGATCGCCACGGCGTGCGCACTCCCATGCAATGGGATGGAAGCTGGAACGGAGGGTTTTCCCCCGCCGATCCCGAAGCGCTGTACTCGCCGTTAATGTTGAATCCTGTGTACGGATTTCAGGCGATCAATGTGCAATCGCAGAAGCGCTTCGACCACTCGCTGCTTTCGTGGATGAAGCGACTGATTCGGGTGCGCAAAGCAACGCCTACGCTGGGACGAGGATCGATTCAATTTCTCTATCCAGCGAACCATCGCGTGCTCGCATATATGCGTAAGCTGGGAAATGAAACAATTTTGGCGGTCAACAATCTTTCGAGCAAAGCCCAGCCGGTGGAACTGGATTTGAAACAGTACAAGGGGAACATTCTGGTGGAGATGTTCGGGCGAAATATTTTTCCGCGGATCGGGGATTTGCCGTATCTGCTGACGCTCGGGCCCTATGAATTTTATTGGTTTAGATTGAGAAGGATTTAGCCGTGAGCAGTGAGTGATGAGCTGTGAGCGAACAAGGTTAAACGGTTTGCTCGCTGCTCATTGCTCGCCGCTCGTTGCCTGGAGCTATCTTGCCTGAAGAGAGCATACTTTCCGACGGTTTTGTCCGCGAGCTGATGAATGTGGGCGAAGTGGACATCGTTGTCGGCGTTCCCACCTATAACGACGCGCGCAGCGTAGGGCAAGTGGTTCAGGCGGTCCGCGCAGGATTATTGAAGTACTTTCCCCGTGAGCGTTCGGTCATCATCAACGCAGATGGGGGGTCGCGCGACGGGACGCAGGACCTGGTGTGTGCGGCTGCGATCAGCGACCTGAGCGCGACCAGCGACGTGCACGCGCTACGAACGTTGCACAGCATCAGCACGCAATACGAAAATGGCCCGGCGAATGGTATCGCCATGCACACGATTCTTGCTGCGAGCGATCTGCTCCAGGCTCGCGCGTGCGCGATGGTTTCGCCGGAATCGACCACATTAGAGCCGGAGTGGATCGAACGCCTGCTTCGGCCCGTGTTCCGCGACGGCAAGGACCTGGTGTTGCCGGTTTATCGCCGGCACAAGTTCGACGGGTTGCTCATCCGCAATCTTGTATTTCCCATGGCGAAGGTACTCTATGGGTTCTCGGTTCGCGAGCCCTACCCGACTGATTTTGCTTTTTCAGGTGAGCTGGGCAGCCAGTTTCTGGCGCAAGACATCTGGAACCAGGAACAAGGCCGGAGGGGTACAGAGTTGTGGATGACACTTTGGGCGGCGATCGGAAAGTTCAGACTGGCGCAATCGTTTCTGGGGCCCAAAACCCGGCGCGAGGATGCGCCATCTGATCTGGTAGGGGCGATGCGGGAAACCGCAGGAACTCTGTTCACTTCTCTGGACGCCTACTCGTCGATTTGGCATTCACAGCCGGAATTGGTGCCGGCGCCTTGCTCCGGTTGCGAAGCGGCGATCAGCCTCGAACCATCGCGGCTGAATCGCAAACGCTTGTACGACATGTTTACGTTCGGAGTGAAAGAACTGGACCCGGTGTTCTTGTCGATCCTGACAACTTCGACGCATGATGAACTCCGGACACTTGCAGAATCGCCGGAAGAGAGGTTTGCTTACTCGGCAGAGTTGTGGGCGCGGACGGTTTATGAATTCGCGATTGCATATCACAAGGCGGTGATCGGACGGGACCATATTGTGCAGGCGATGGTTCCGTTGTTTCGAGGCAGAGCGTATACGTTCTTGAGCGACAACCGAGAAGCTTCGGCGGAGGAAATGGAGCGGAATATCGAAGGATTGTGCCAGGCATTCGAAAGAGAAAAACCGCGCCTGTTAGAGATGTGGGACGGCAGGAGGTGAGCTTATGTGGCAAAGCTTTCTAGGAGAACTGACGAGGGTGATGAATGAGATCGTGACCGGGTTCGCCCGCTTCGTCCCCAGATTTCTGGAAATGCTGGTGCTCGTCCTGGTCGGCTGGGTCATCGCTTTCGTGTTGCGAGTGATTGTGAGAAGCGTGCTGCGCATCGCACGCTTCGACAAATTGTCAGAGCACACCGGCGCGGCGCAGTTGCTGCGCAGAGCGGCGCTTCCGACTCCGGCCGAAATGCTGGCTCGGGTCGTCTTTTGGGTAGCGTGGCTGGGATTCATCCTGGTCGGCATCAGCGTTCTGCCGGTGCCGTGGCTGGGTGAGAACATTTCAAGCCTGTTTGCATTTCTTCCCCGGCTGGTGGCGGCATTTTTTATTTTGTTTTTTGGATTACTGGCGGCCACTTTCTTTTCGCGGGCTGCGTTGTTGAGTGCGGTGAATGCCGACTTGCCTTCTCCCCGGCTCATTAGCCAGACGCTGCGAACCATGATGATTCTTTTCGTGCTTTCGATGACTTTCGAAGTCGTAGGCATCGGATCGCGCACGGTTCTCATCGCATTTGGGCTGGCCTTCGGGGCACTAGTGTTTGGCCTGGCGCTCGCATTCGGGCTAGGCGGGAAAGATCTGGCGCGGAAGTATCTGGAAAAGCGGTTCGCACGGGACCACTATCCCGAAGAGCCGAGCCGAGAGCGAGAAGATGAGCTTTCTCCGCTATAGATCGAGCCAGAAGTCCTTCGGGGGCTTGAGTGCTGTCCTGATGGATGGACGGACGTGGACGCCTGCCGCAGCACGATTTTTAGTACTGGTCGTCTTCTGCGCGGGTACTGTTTTCGCGCAGAGTTCGCAGGGTCGCGATGACTCGGCCACGGTGGTCACGGGGAAAGAAATCTCTCAGTATTTGGTGGCGCGCAACGCCCGACCCATCGAACCGCCAGCCCAGAGCTCTTTGAATTTATCGGTGAATGCAATCGTCGAAAAAATCACTAAGGACAACGCCCAGCGATGGGCAGAGTTGAGCGGATTCCAGGGCAAACGCTGGTATCACCTGCAGTATCACGGATTCCTGGGCGGGCGCCAGGCAAGCATGGAGGTTTTGGCGACTTACAGTGCGCCCAACAACCGCAATTTTACGGTAATTTCGGAGAGCGGCAGCAAACTGCTGCTGAACGGAATTCTGATGAAGCTGCTGCAGAGCGAGCAGCGCGGATATGCGAGCAAGAAGAGTCTGCAGTTGAATCCGGAAAACTACAACTTTGAACTGATTGGCACGGACAAGACTCCCGATGGGACACCCTGCTACGTGCTCGCGGTGAAGGCTCGCCAACCGGACGAGCTTCTCTATAACGGGAAAATCTGGGTCAACGCCAATGATTTTGCGGTAGTGAAGATGGAAGGCGCGCCTTCCAAGTCGCCTTCATTTTGGATCAAGGACACCGAGATCCAATCACAATGGGAGAAAATTGGGAATTTCTGGTTTATTGCTCATAACCAATCCGTGAGTCACATTCGCATGGGCGGCGTTGCCACGCTAACAATTGATTACGGAGATTACCAGTTCACGGCCGCGGACGGGCGTACGGCGAAGACTCAAGCGCAAGGCACCGACCTGCCCGATCCTACTTCGGTTACGCCTCAGCGCTAGTGTTGGTCATTAAGCCTTGTTGCAGATTCCAGCCTGAAGAATGAAACCACAAAGGACACGAAGACCCACGAAGGAAATCTCGACATTTTCCAGGTAAAAGGGCGTTGGTCGCCATTAGCCTTGTTGCAAATTCCAGCCTGAAGAATGAAACCACGAAGGACGCGAAGGCCCACGAAGGAAATCTCGACATCTTCAATGTAAGAGGTTGCGAGGCCCGAAGGAAATCTCGACATGTTCCAGGTAAAAGGCCGTTGGTCGCCATCAGCCTTGTTGCAAATTCCAGTCTGAAGAAGGAAACCACGAAGGACACGAAGGCCCACGAAGGAAATCTCGACATCTTCCAGGTAAAAGGGCGTTGGTCGCCATTAGCCTTGGTGCAGATTCCAGCCTGAAGAATGAAACCACAAAGGACACGAAGGCCCACGAAGGAACTCTCGACATCTTCCATGTAAGAGGGCTATTTCGTAAGAAGACTACTTGGCGAGCATTTTTACGCTTACTTCCTTGAAGAACACGATATCGTCATTGCTGTGGTTCTGCAGGCCGATATAGCCTTCGTTCGGCCGCGGCCCGCGCTGAGGCTCAAAGCTGAATTTGCGCGGTGGGACCGGATCGCCTTCAGTGTAATCGGTTACCTTCACACCATTCACGAACACGATCGTTCGCGGGCCATCGAGCGTGATGTCCATGGTGTTCCATTCGGGGCCAGGCTTGCCGGGACGCGCGAGAGGTTCAGTTAAAGAGTAAAGAGTTCCGGTGATGTGATGCTCGTCTTCTCCGGGCGCGACGTTGTCGATTTGGACTTCATATCCGTAATGCACCGGCATCCATTCTTCGCGCGGCTCGATGGGGATTCGAATAAATACCCCTGAGTTGTCGTTGTGATCGCGCATTTTGTAAACGACGTGAATCGTGCAGTCTCCGAGTTTGCCTCCGGTCCAATAGAGCAGGCCCATGCCGCCGTGGGTGCGAATCAGGCCGTCCTCGACGGTCATATAGCCCGGGCCGACATGCTTCCAGCCGGTCAGGTCTTTGCCGTCGAAGAGTTGCTTCGCGTTATCGGTTTGGGCGCCAAGGGGCAGATAGGCGAGAAGAAATACGAATGCGAGTAAGTATCGGGACATGAGTCACCTCGGAGAAATGAAGCTGCACATCTTACAACAGAATTGGAGTTCAAATCTCCGCGCGCGACAAAGACGGTTATTACCCGTACGAAGCTCTGGATTCTCAGTTACCAGCCCGGAATCGCGGCACTAAGTCGCGTGAAAGAGGCAGCTTATACCGTACACTCACCTTAGTACCGTCTGTTGTACTTCGGTTATGTCTCGATGGGTATATCGCTAAAGTACTCGCCCTAAATACCACATATAGATATTTAGCCCACATAGACCACAACCCATAAACACCCTCTGCAACTACACCGAAAGTAATTTCCAGAAAAAGGGTAAAAAAACCGGAAAAACACGGAATTCTGCCCTGACCTCGCCAGTTTCGGGGTTGATATATGCTCAGTCCACCTAAATCCGCTTGAAGTGAGTTGTGAGCGGATTCTCTCCCAATAACGTCGGGCATAGGTAGGCATGCTCGGACGGCCTCTGTGGACAAGGAACACTATGGCAGATTCGCGCGAAGTGATGAATATTCGCCAGGCGTCGCAATACCTCGGCGTCAGCCCGGACACGCTCTACAAGTACGTCAACGAGCAGAAGATTCCGGCATTCAAGCTGGGGAACCGGTGGCGTTTTAAGAAATCAAAGCTGGACCAGTGGATGGAAGAGAAGTCCAGCGAGTCAGAGGCGAGAACCAAGAAGGCGAAGGCAGCCGCGCAGGCTGCCACCTAAAGGTGGACACATGTTTGGATTGGGGTCGAAATCGATCGTTGGGCTGGATGTAGGTTCGTCGAGCATTAAGGCGGTCGAACTGAAAAAGAGCCGCGGCGGAATTGAAGTGGCGCACCTGGGAGTGGAACATCTGGCGCCGGATATCGTCGTGGACTCGATGATCGTCGATTCGGGCACGGTGTCGACTGCGATTGCGAAGCTGTTCACGGACGCCGGCATCAAGACCAAGAGCGTGGCTACTGCGGTCAGCGGGCACTCGGTCATCGTGAAAAAGATTTCGCTGCCATCGATCAGCGATGCGGAGCTGGCGGAGACGATCCAGAAGGAAGCCGCGCAGCATATTCCGTTCGATTTGGCCGACGTGAATCTGGACTACCAGATCCTCTCCGAGGATGAAGGCCAGCCGCAGATGGATGTGCTGCTGGTTGCGGTCAAGAAGGACAAGATTCTGAACTACACCAACGTACTCTCGATGGCGGGAAAGACCCCGGCTATCGTGGACATAGACGCGTTGGCCCTGCAGAACTGCTACGAGTACAACTACGAGCCCTCGCCGAACCAGGTTGTCGCGCTGCTCAACCTTGGCGCAAGCGTAATGAACATCAACATCGTGAAGGGAACGACGCCGTTGTTCCCGCGCGACGTGAGTGTGGGTGGGCATCAGTACACGGACTCGCTGCAGAAGGAACTGGATTTGAACTTCGATGACGCCGAGGCGCTGAAGCTGGGCAAGAAAGTCGGGACGGTCAGCGAAGACGCGAAGACGCCGATTCTGCAGCAGGTGACGGAGATCATCGTGCTCGAAATTCAGAAGACGTTTGATTTCTTCCGCGCCAGTGCGGCGGGCGAGCACATTGAAAAGATTCTGGTCGCAGGCGGTTCATCGAAAGTTCCGGGATTGCTGGAAGCGCTGCGGCAGGAGTTCTCGATGCCGGTGGAAATTCTGAATCCATTTCAGAAGATTTCGCCTCCGGCGAGCGGGTTGGGAACGGAGTTGATCGAGGGCAACGCCGGCCAGCTGGCAGTTGCGGTTGGCTTGGCTCTGAGGAGTTTTGAAGAACTATGATCCGAATCAATCTGCTGGGGATACCCAAACCGAAAAGTAAAAGGTCGCGGGCGGCAGTGGCGGCGCCGGCGATGGAACTCGGCGAAGTTGGCTCGCCGGCATTAAAGATCATTGTCGCGGTGATTCTGCTGGCCGTGGTGAACGGCGTGTATTACTACCGGCTGGACAATGAGGCGCAGAGCATCGCGGCCAAAATGAAAGCGGCGGTGGCGGAAAACCAAAAGCTGGCCAGCGTAAAGAACATTTACATGCAGCGGCAAAGAGAGGCCGACGCATACAAGCACCGCGTGGATGTGATTGACCAGTTGCGCAAGAACCAGACCGGACCGGTGAATTTGCTGAACACCATCGGAGAAACGGTCAATAACACCGAAGCCGTCTGGCTGAGCACAATGAAGGACCAGGGAGCGAGCATTTCGATCCAGGGGATGGCACTCAGTACCGATGCAGTGGCGAATTTGATCGCCAACCTGCAGAAGACGGGGTATTTCTCGGACATCGAGATCAAAGAGACGTACCAGGACGAGAGCGTGAAAGACATGCAGGCATTTCAGTTCGAACTGACCTGCCAAATCGACCGGAGCAAGTCTTAAGGACAATGGCCATGAATTTCAGCGAAATGTCGGGCATAAAGCAGTGGGCGTTGGTTCTGGGACTCGCGGGGCTGATCACCGCCGGGCTTTACTACACGTACTTCAAGACGCAGCGCGACGCCAATGCGACCGCGCAAACTGCGCTCGATGCCAAGCTGCGGGAAAATCGCGAACTCGCGCCGTATCAGAACCGGCTGGCGGAAATCAATCGTCAGTTGGCGAGCCTCGAGCAGCAGATGGAAATCGAGAAGCGCATTGTGCCGGATGACAAGGACATCGACGGGTTTATCAAGATGCTGGACGCCGAAGCGATGAAGGCGGGCATCGAACTCCGCCGCTATACGGCAGATCCGACGTCGTCGAGAGAGTTTTACACCGAAGTTCCCTTCGATATCGAACTCGATGGGTCTTACTACTCGATGATGAAATTTTTCGACAACGTCTCCAAGTTGGAGCGGATTGTCAATGTTTCCAACTTGCAGGTTGCGAACACAAAGAAGGGCAGCGACGTCAAGGCCAGGCACGTGTACCAATACGCGCCGGGCGAGACCGTAATTGCGACCTGCACGGCGACCACGTTCTTTAGCCATGACAATCAAGCGGCGGCGCAATCGTCGGCCAAAGGCAGGATCTAATGATTCGGAACCTGGGGATAGTCATTCTGTTATCGGCAGCTTCGTTGGCGCAGACACCTGCGACGCCATCGTCAGCCCAGCCTGCTACCAAGCCGGCAGCCGTGAGTGTGCAGTCCGCGAAGACGCAGGTTTCAAAAACTGCGACGCCGGCGAAAGCTGCAAAACCGGCCGCTGCGGCCAAGAGCAGCATCTCGGCCACGCATAAGCCGGTGGTGACTGCGAATAAGAGCACCCACAGCACGGCGAAAACACATGCTTCTTCGACCGCGAAATCAGGTCCTTTTTCTGCGAAACCGGGAACGATAGCGGTAAAGAGCGCCTCGGCGAAGCCGACGACGGTAGCCGTAAAAAAAGCTTCGGCGAAGCCGGCGACCATAGCTGTGAAGAAAGCTCCGGCAAAGCCGGTTGTAATTCCGGCGCATGCTATGCCGCAAGCGCATCCGGCACAGGCCGTGGCCGTGAAAGCCGCGAGTGGCCCGGCGAAAGTCGCCGTAGGTCACCAAATGCATTCGAAGCCTGTAGTAGCGGTTTCTGTGCACCATGCACCTAATTCTGCGAAACCAGCAGTGGTTGCGGTGCAGCCAAGAGCCGGGACAAAGATTGCCGTGCATCCGCAGGTGAAAGTCGAGACGGCGAAGGCGGCCCAGTCGCGGCGGGTGAGAGTCAGGGCCATGGCGAAAAGTGAGCCCAAGGTGGCCAGCCCCAAGCCGGTAGTGGCTGCGGTTGCAGCTCCGAAATCGGAAGCGTCCGTCCAGGAAAACAAGCCGGCAGCTGACAACAGCACGGTGGCGGTCGCCAAAGATCTTCATTTTGAGGGCCGTGATCCGTTTGTGAGTCCGGTGGTGGCGATTGGAAGCACAGGTTCGGGATGCAGCTCCGGAAAACGCTGCCTGACGATTGATCAGGTCAATCTCAAAGGCGTCGTGAAATCGGAAGCGGGGATGATTGCCGTGGTCACGAATTCAGTGGACAAGGCTTATTTCCTGCGGGAGAACGATCCGGTCTTCGACGGTTATGTAGAGAAGATCACCGGAGATTCGATTGTGTTTAAAGAGACGTTCCACGACAAGCTGGGCAAGACGCTGACGCGGGACGTCACCAAGACAATTACACGGCCAGCGGTGTAGGCCGGGTGAAATTTGCAAGAGAACTAAAGCAATGAGCAGATCATTTTTGAGCAATCAGGCGGGGAGACACGAAATGCGAAAGCAATTTCTGGGAACAATTTCAGCGCTGCTGGCCATTGTGTTAATGGCTGGAGCGCAAACCGCGAGCGCGCAGGTAAACGGTTATGCCGCGCTTGAAAAAGTCGGCGTGTCGCGCGGCGATGGCGGCATCAGCATAGAGATCACTGCCAAGGGCACGATTACGCCCAAGGTGGAGACGCTCTCTTCGCCGGCGCGCATCGTGGTCGATCTCCCCAACACTGTGCAGGCGTCTGCGCTGAACCGGATTCGCGTAGGCAGCAGCGGCGTCGCCAGTGTGCGCATTGGCACCGACTCGGAAAAGACCACGCGCGTGGTGGTCGATCTGGACCGCCTTTGCAAATACGAGTTGCTGCCCGAGGCCGGCAATAAGATCGTATTGAAACTAGATACCGGCGCTGCCCAACCGGCGGCTGAGGCACAGAAGTCGGTTCCAAGCCCGGCGGCACCGGCACCAGTCCAGGCCGCTGTGAGCCAACCACCCGTTAACAACTCGGCCAGCAATTTTCAGTTTGTTGAGCCGGCCTTTACACCCAAGAAAGATGTAGCTCAGGTTGATCCGCCGGCCCGCTCAGTGGACGCGGCTTCAAAATTTGTGGAGCGCCCGGAAGGGAATCTTCTGCCGGGATCGAGTGCGGCGATGCAGTCTGACAATTCCAGCGCATCGCCCGTGACCCCGCAAGCTTCGCCAATACAGATTCAACCCGCTGTGAATCTGGCAGCCGAACAGAAAGAGC
>DATIYR010000316.1:0-5257 GCA_035517535.1 Terriglobales bacterium | reverse complement strand
ATTCCTCGCGTCACCAACTTTTTTTCAATGTGGCGCTCGAGCGTTTGCAATAGGAATTTTCGGAGATCGGCAGCGGACGATGAATGCGTAGAAGAGACCAGCTGTGACAATGGCACTCGCGACATCTGAGCTGCCAGCCCTCGCGATTCGGCGGAAATCTCTGACGAGGCCAGGCGTTTGTGCTCGGGGCACATCAGGCCGTCGGCAAGAGCATGAAAATATGCGCGGGTTCCATTGAGCACGCCACCGCACGCCAGGCACTCGGTTATATCTGGTAAATAGCCCATCAACCGCGCCATCCATAATTCGAAGTAGGTAATCGGCAGCCAGAATTCCCTTCCGCGGAGCTGAGCCAGCACGGAGATCGCGAGCCGAAAAACCGCGTCATTCACTTCGCGATCGGGCAGCAACTCATCCAGCAATTCAGCTACGTGCCCGAGCGCAACCGCACGCGGGTATGTCACCTCTGCGGCAAGCGGCGAGTCGAGCACCTCGCATGCATCAAGCCGCGCCAGTTCCTGGCGTTCGCGATCTTCGTAACTCACTTTCACATACGTGAGCGGCTCGAGAGCCCCGCCAAATCGCCGACGCGATTTTTTCGCAGCGCGCGCCACGCCGCGCACCTTTCCTTCAGCCCGGGTGAACAGCGTGACCAGCAGGTCGGATTCGCGGAAGGGATACGTGCGCAGGACGATGGCTTCTGATTCCTTCAGCGGCATTGTTGTGTGCCGATTTTACGTCTTCTCGACTTTGCTGTCAGTTTGTCGTACTGAACAGCATTGTCATTCCGAGGACTTCGCGTCCGAGGAATCTGCAGTCCAGATTTATAGAAAATGCGGATTCCTCACCGTTAAAGCGGTCGGGATGACATGGCTTGTTGCGGTAAGACTTGAAGTTGCACCGAAGCCCAGAGGTTACGGCTGAGGGCTACCGTCCAAAATGCTTCGCATTGCGTTCGGTGTAGCTCTTCCACTTTTCCGGCAGATCATCAAGCGCGAAAATCGCCGATACCGGACAAACGGGCACGCAGGCTCCGCAATCGATACACTCCACGGGATCGATGTAGAGCATCTCTTCATTGGCGAAGGCAGGCTCATCTTTCTTGGGATGAATGCAGTCGACCGGGCAAGCGTCCACGCAGGCAGTGTCCTTGGTACCGATGCACGGCTCGGCAATGACATAGGCCATGAGAATTTCTCCTGAAAATGCTTATAAGAACTGAACGGAAGGGTAATTTTAGCAAGAAATCAAAGCGGCCGGATAGCGGCTGCCGTCGAGGTGCTGTTAGGTGCATTGAATGAGGCGTTCTCAGGTCGCAAGCGCAAACACCCGGTCAAGCGGCCTTTTTCTCGCCGGGGGCTTTCGCCTCGGGGTGCCCATGATGTGCCGCCGCATGCTCGATTTGAGCATTGATTTCGCCTCCAACCAAAAATGCGAATCCGGTCACGTAGAGCCACATGAGAAGAATCATGACTGCGCCCAGGGACCCGTAGGTCCGGCTGTAGCTATTGAAAAAATGAAGGTACGCCCGGAAAGCGAAGGATGCTCCAATCCAGAGAACAACGCCGACCACCGAGCCGGGAGTAATCCAATACCAATGCTGCTCATGAAGGTCAGGAGCAAAGTAGTAAATCAGGGAGAAGGAAAATGTGATAAATGTGATCGCAACCGGCCACTCGGCAATTTTCCAAATGACGACCAGACTGTGAAGACTGAGCTGATTTCCGACGAGATTCGCCAGGTAGCCGCCCGCGAGCACAACTACGAGCGCCACGATTACGAGAATAGCAATCGCAATCGTGAGCGCAAGCGCGACGGCACGGACCTTGAACCACGAACGCTCCTCCTTCACCTCGTAAACGCCATTCAGTCCGGAGATCATGGAGGTCATTCCTCCTGAGGCAAACCACAGGCTGAGCACAATTCCATACAGAACTTTGGCATTGGTTGCGTTCCTCATGACCTGCTGCATGGTGTGATTGACCAACTGCGCGGCAGCCGGCGGAAGAACTGAGGAGAAATATGAGAACAGGTGCGTGCGTAGCGTGCCGCCCCTGGCTGTGAGGCCGAGTACTGCCAGGAGAAAGATCATGAGAGGAAACAGAGCGAGAACGAAATTGAAGGCCAGATCCCCGGCGCGCTCGATCAGATCGTCATTGTTTATGCCGGCAAAGACCTTTTTCAGGAACTGACGAAATGGGAGACCACCGAGGGTCCAGATTGTTTTCACTTGCTCGGCGGTGCTGAGCTTGGAAGATGTCATTTGGTCCGTGCTGGGCACGAAACCTTTTGGATTCCGACGCAAACCAGCGCCGTTGCCCCTGAGAGACCGTAGTGAAAGGCGGAGAAGACTGGTGTAGGATCAGGCCGCGTCGTCTTCGATTTTGATGCGCAAGGACTTCAGGAACTTCAAATCCTGATCGCTCACTTTAAGTTCGGGATTGCTGGAGAGAGTAGTCACCATCGAGGTTTTGTCAGCCGACTTCTCGCCGGGACGGCTTACGCCGATCGTGGCTTCGAGCACCAGAAATATATCGTAACCGCCATCCTTGATCCGGGAGACCACGTCGGCGATCTGTTCAGAATCTGCCAACGATTCATTGATTGCTTCGCCTAATTCTTTCATTAAGTGCTTCAGTTGCTGATCCACGATTCCCCCGGTCTGATACCAGATCGCTTCGATGCCCGCGCATCGGTTGGCTTCTGCCGTTATTTTAAACCCGAAGATTGGTAAAATCGAGAACAAATGGCGAACGTCTCCACGGCGCGAAAATTGGGAGTTGCTGCTCGCATTGCCGGAGCGCAGGTAAAGGGTACTCGGACTTATGGCGCCCTGTTGAGTGGCGCACGTGCCGCCTTCAGCCACTTTGGAGCAGTACTGCGACAGCTTTGGCACGAAGTTACAGGGTTCGTGTTCCTTGCTTTTGCCGTGGTTGGAGCGGTTGCACTGGTTCGAGAGTACAGCGCGTATCACGCGGGAAAAACGACTCCCTCCAGAGTCGCAGCGGCCGCCGGGTTCACGCTCATGTTCGCCTGGTTTGGTGTTAGCTCTTTCGCTCGCGCTCGTAAAAGAAAATAGCGATGCGGCAACGGCCCAAAGCGCCTGATCGGTCTGCAGAGCCAGAAAACCACTGCGCCGATCCCGAAACTTCGTCACATATACCCATTCGCCAGGTTTATACGCCGGCTGATCTGAAAGATTGGAATTACGACCGGCAACTCGGGTACCCGGGCGAGTTCCCTTTCGCCCGCGGCGTGCAGCCGACCATGTATCGCGGACGGCTTTGGACGATGCGGCAGTACGCGGGAATGGGCGACGCCGAAGAGTCGAACACACGTTACAAGTATCTTCTCGCGAACGGCACGACGGGATTATCGGTTGCCTTTGATTTACCCACTCAGATTGGCCTCGACTCCGATCATCCGCTGGCCATGGGTGAAGTGGGCCGGGTCGGCGTCGCCATTGACTCCATCGAAGATATGGAGCGGCTGTTCGATGGCATTGATCTTGAAAACATCTCGACATCGATGACGATCAATGCGACCGCGCCGATCCTTCTCGCTTTGTATGTTGCGGTTGCGCGCAGAAAAGGCGCGGACATTCGCAAGCTGTCCGGCACCGTGCAGAACGATGTTCTCAAGGAGTACATCGCGCGCGGAACCTATATTTATCCCATTCCGCAAGCGATGCGTCTGGTCACCAATCTGTTCGCATGGGCAAATGAGAACGTTCCCGAGTGGAACACGATTTCCGTTTCCGGCTATCACATGCGTGAAGCGGGATCGACGGCGGTGCAGGAAGTCGCGTTCACGCTGGCGAACGGAAGTGCTTATGTGCAGGCCGCGCTCGATGCTGGACTCGACATCGAGGTATTTGCGCCGCGCATTTCTTTTTTCTTCAACGCACATAACAATTTTCTGGAAGAAGTGGGCAAATACCGCGCCGCGCGTCGCATGTGGGCACACATGATGCGGGAAAGATTTCGCGCGAAGAATCCCCGCTCATGGATGCTGCGCTTCCACTCGCAAACGGCGGGATCGACGCTCACCGCACAGCAGCCGCAGAACAACATTGTTCGGACGGCGATTCAGGCGATGGCGGCTGTGCTCGGCGGGACGCAATCGTTGCACACGAATTCCTATGATGAAGCATTGTCTCTGCCGACCGAACAGGCAGCGCGGATCGCTCTGCGCACGCAGCAGATTGTTGCCTATGAGTCAGGTGCGCCGAATACCATCGATCCGTTTGCCGGCTCGTACTTCATTGAGTCTCTCACTGACGAAATCGAGAAACGCGCACAAGAATATCTGGAGAAGATTGACGCGCTAGGCGGAATGCTAAAAGCGATCGAGCGCGGCTTCGTGCAACAGGAGATCCAGAATGCGGCGTATGAATTTCAACGTGCCGTCGATAGCGGTGAAGCTACAGTGGTGGGTGTAAATCGCTTCACCCAGCAGGGCCGCCACGAGGTTCCCATCCAGCATATTGATGAGGCACTCGAGCGGAAGCAAGTGGAGCGCGTGCGCGCGTTGCGGGCTAAGCGAGACAAAAAAGCATGGAGCGGAGCCATCGAATCAATTCGACATGAGGCCCGCTCAGGTGAGAATCTCATGCCGAGAATACTTGATGCAGTCGAAGCCTATGCCACCGTCGGCGAAATTTCGGACGCAATGCGCGGGGTATTTGGAGAGTACCACGAGACCGTCGTGATCTGAGTTCAGCGCAAGAACTACTCGGGCCAGAAAGCTTCGAAAACGTTTTTACCGCGAAGTGCGCCGAGCAAAATGGGCGGAGATCGCAGAGCTGGGTGCTCTACTGAGCAACTTTGTATCCACAGGCTTCGCGGCACGCTGCACAATACAGCAGGCCGTCCTCGCAAAGCCGAATACCGAGCTGGCCCTGGCACAGACAGCAATACTTATCGCAAATGCACTTCGACTCGGGCAAGTCGCATTGCATGCACACATAGCTTTTACCGGTGGCAGTGCTCGCGGGCATGTCTGAACTGTATCCCGTCGAACTCAATCAGCGAAAGTGCCGGAAGTAATCGGCGGATGGAAAATTCCGCTAAAGTTTCTCACGCCGAGATGGCCTTCATTTCCGTGCGATACCACTCCACCGTGCGGCGCAGACCCTCTTCAAAATAAACCTTGGGCTTGTAGCCAAGCTGGTTCTCCGCGAGCGTTAAGTCGGCAAGCGAATGTCTCACGTCTCCAGCGCGTTCGGGCCCGTATTTCACATTCCCGGAGTAGCCGG
>DATIYR010000315.1:0-5841 GCA_035517535.1 Terriglobales bacterium | reverse complement strand
AGCAACCACACCATGTTCACAGCCTAGCACGACCGACGCCTGCAACCTCGAAACCGCGGCTCGCGCGCCCGGATTCCTTTCCGGGACGCACAAGCCGCGATTGTTAAATGTCTTTGAGCAAATCACCAGACGAACTTCGCGCTGAGCTGCCCGATGCGCGGGTCACGGGCTTTGGTAATTTCCCCAAAGCTCGAACTGCTGATGTCCCCGCTCGGATTCATGAATTGCGCATGGTTGAATATGTTGAAAAATTCACCCCGGATTTCGAAAGACTTGGCCTCCGTTACAGGAATGACCTTCGTTATTCCAAAATCGGTGTTGTTGAAACCGGGGCCATGGAAGAATCGGCGGTTCGCCGTGCCGAAGCTTCCGCAATCAGGACCAGTCAAAACCCCAGACACAAGAGCGCACTGAGTTCCGGTAAATGCGCTCTGGTTAAAGTATGTCCATGTGCCGGGAGTCGCACGAGGATTCTGTATATGAACTGGTCCCACGACATTCGGCATATCCGTGGAAGGGCTGCCGACAAGCGAAGCATCTCCTACGCATTCATCAGATGGACACAGCGGACTGCCGGGATTGATAGGATTCGATTCTCCCATCTGAACTGGGAATCCAGTGGCGAATCGCGTGATCCCCTGCAGTTGCCATCCTTTTGTCAACCTTCTCGGCCCACCGGCAAAGAGCCGGTCGAATGGTAGGGCCCAAATGTAGCTGACCACGAAGTTCTGGTGCACATCAGTCGACGATAAGCCGCGGCTGAGCTTTGCATTTTCGAAATTGATCAGGTCGCCAAAACCGGAGGAGTCATCGAGGGCCTTCGCCAGCGTATAAGCGGCCAGGAAGGTTACATCGCCCGCCTTACGTTCGACCGTCACCTCTCCAGAGTTATAGATGGAATTCGCGACCAGCTTGGTGAAGGTGTTGCCATAGCCAAAACAGAGGCTCTGGGCTGCGGGACAATAATTCGGATTCAAAAGAGTATCCCTGGTGCCGTAAATCGTATTCGCTCCCTGAGTAAACGTGTCCTGCTCAGCATTCGGTCCGCACCCGACGACACCCGCCGACGCATCGCTATACCCTTGAGCGGTGAGCTGCTTACATAAGGCGGCATCGCCGGGGTTGGCCTCCGTCTGCGAGATAAGCCGGTGACCTTCAGTTCCTACATAAGACAACGTCAATACCGTCGATCTATCCAACTGACGCTGAATGGAGAAATTGAAGTGCTCGGCGTATGGCAGCCGATTGTGAATGTCATATCCCGGGAAATAGGACATTGGCTCGTAGACCGAAAAATCGAGGGTCTTATTTGCCGGGCTGCCCGGGGTCGGAATGGTGAAGGGGAAGCGCTGACCCTCTCCGTCTGTACCTCCGTCCAATCGATTGCGGAAAGGTTCCGAGAAATCAACGGGACCGGGACTGCTCCAGTACAACCCGAACGGAGCATCGGCCACCTCGTAAAAGAGGTTCAGATCTTCAACCGACGTGTAGTAAATGCCATACGCGGCGCGGATGCTGGTTTTGCCCGGCCCGCCAAAGATCTTTCCCAAGATTCCGTCGCTGAAACTCGGCGAGTAAGCCAGTCCGATGCGTGGCGCGAAATTGTTGTATCTGGTCGGAGCAAGTGTTTTAGGAATGCCCGGATCGCCGGGATATACCAGCCCTTCGGGAGAATTCGGAAACACGGTTGACTGCTCTCCCTTGACCCAAGTCTGAATCTTGCCCTGCGTGTCGTACCAAGGCATGCTCACCTCCCAGCGAAGCCCGAGGTTCAGAGTCAGGTCGGGTGTTACCTTCCACGAATCTTGACCATATGCACCGCCGTAGCGCGTGCGCGAGTCGAGCAACTGCAAAGCGGCCTGAGTGTAGCCGCCTTGGCCTGTCGGCGCTCCGATAAGGAAGTCCGCGAAATCAACTCCGGTCACGGTGCCGTCAAAGACAAAAGCGCCGTCTTGGCTAGCTAAATTGCGCTCATTAACTTGCAGATAGCGGGCCTCCCCACCGAACTTAAGCGTATGTTTTCCGACTACTTTGGAGAACCCATCCGATGCCGTGTAGGTATTATTCGGTTGGAACGTTATCAGAGAGGGTGCGCCGATGGTGAAGTTGTTGAAATAGAGTTGCGGCACATACTCCGGATATCCGGGAAACGCATCGGGAATAATACCGAGAGTACCGGGACCGGTAACGAACCCGAGAGAGGAAAGCGATGCTTTCCCGCCGGTTGGATTATCCAAGTGAGTGGCTGTCCGGAAGAAGGTTACTCTCGCCTCGTTAACGGCAGTAGGGCCGAGGGTCTTGGTGTTACTCATGACGAACTCTTGGGCACGGGTCGGCGTCTGCGCCGGGAAACCCGGAACGCTCGCGCCGCCGTCAGGCAGTGTGCTGAAAACCGTCGAGTCATCGAAATGATAGTAAAACGACCAGTTTCCAGTCTTCTGGTTGCTGAAATCGACCCGCTCCCCAATCTTGTTGTCGGTAATTGTATCCCTGTGGCTGTTATCGGAGTACGTGCCCGCCGACGGATCAAGGTTTGGCTGCGGAATATACGGTAAGAGCCCCATCGCGGCTGGCGACCACGCACTTTTAGGGATGACTCCGCCTGGAAAAACGCATTGTGCCGTCGAGGTGCAGCCTGCAAAACTGTAGGGCTCGCCGGTTGTGACGGTATAGCCCAAACGCTGGCTGAGTTGCGTCGGCCAGCCGCATGACGGACAAGTGCCGCCAGCGACGCCGTCGACTGTGCCGGTCAACGTTGAAGGATCAAACTGGCCCTGTAGCTGAGCGACGGTCGGAAGATTAACGATGCCGGTCTCCGCGCCCGCCACTTGCCTCGTTCCTTGATAATCCGTGAACCAGAACAGCTTGTTTTTCCAGAATGGTCCCCCGGCGGTAAATCCGAACTGATTACGGTGAAGTTCGGACTTGTTCGTTGTGAAGAAGTTCCTGGCATCCATTGCGTCGTTCCGCAGAAACTCGAATACATCGCCATGGAACCGATTCGTACCAGACTTGGTGATAGCATTCATCACCGCGCCGCTGAACTTTCCGTACTCAGCGTCAAAGCTGTTCGTGATAAGCCGGAACTCCTCGACGGAGTCAAGATTCGGAACCAATCCCGCGCCCAAGTTCCGGCCTTCACTAACGTCGCCGCCGTTCACGAGAAAGGCGTTAGCGGTTTCGCGCTGGCCATTGACCGAGATATTGCCCGTATTGCTGTCATAACCACCCGACACCGCCCTTGCCCCCGTTCCGGAGCTGCCACCAATAGTCTGCGAGCCGTCTGGCGCGACGCCCGCCTGTAGGCCCAGGAGATCCAGGTAACTGCGGCCATTCAGCGGCAGGGCCAGCATCTTTTTTGAATCAATCACGTCGCCCAGTTGCGTGTTTTGCGTCTCCACTTGCACTGCGTTGGTCGTAACATCCACATGCTCCGCTATGGTTCCAACCTGCAGGGTGACATCAAGTCGGAGCTGGTCGTTGACCTCGATCGTAATATCAGTCGCCGTATACGTGCGGAAGCCATCAGCTGTTACGTTGATTCGGTACTTGCCCGCGGATAGGGCGAGGAAATGATATGCGCCATCTGGTCCAGTCCTGGCGGATTGACTAACGTTCGTCTGCACATTAGTGATCGTGACCTGAGCGCCGGCGATCACCGCCTGAGCGCTGTCACGTACCGTGCCGGAAATCGCGCCCGTAACATCTGCCCGTGCCGCGCAGAAGCTGAAAACAATCATTATTGAAACGATTGAATACAGGAACGCAAATCCACGATTCTTTTGTTTCACGGAAATCACCCCTCGGGAAATGGTGAGTACAATGCCACAAAGGGTTGAGAAGAATCAAGCAAGAATTGTCGCCGGTGGCACCAAAATATTGATCGTTTGCATTCGGGCAGCTCGGCGCTGCTTCCGATCCTGAGATCGTCCCGCCGGCAGGGGACCGGCTAGGGCCCCACGCCGCCGGTGTGGCAGTCTCTGCAGTTCACCTGGGTCATGTCACCCAGATCGACCGGATGCTGGAACGGAACGCCTACTTCGTGCTCCATCAGCGGCACTCCACTCTCGGATTGGGCGAGCACGGTATGGCAGGTGTTGCAGTCTTTCGGAATGACCTTGCCATCGGCGCTAACGTGCTGGCCATCATGGCAGCGAAAGCAGCCTGCCGTGTAAAAATGGCCAAGATTGTTGGGATGGGTCCGCCAGTCGACCTTCATATACGGGAAAATCGTGGACTGATAGATGTGCTGAAGCTCGGATACCGCTGCTTTTATCGAGCCTTGCCGAGTTGTGTACAGGTCTGCGTACTTGGTGCGATAGAACTCCCGAATATCCAAGTCGATACCACGCAAAGCTTCTGGTGTGGCGTTGTAGGTCTTGGTCAGCGCTTGCACGCCTTGCTGCTTAATAAAAGGAAGCGTCCCGTCGATTCTGCCGGCGAATAACGAATCATCCACTGAGCGGTCGGGCGGGGTAAAAATATGGCTCGGACGGTCATGGCAATCAATGCAGTCCATCAGACGCTTGTCCGATTTCTCGACCTGGGCTGGCGTTAACGTCGAGTCCTTCGCCATATAAACCGTGATCTTCCCGTGTCTGTCGTCGGCCTGCACCCACGGGATCACCTGCCGCTGCGCATCGGTGGCGATGTAGGTGATTCGGTTCCCGATATTCATGTGCCAGTGAATGCCGGAAGGAACGCCGGAACTCGGCTCGGCGCCGCCGGTGTTGATCAGCATGCGAATCTGCCGCGGCGTATTCTTTTCGTCGCTTCCGTAGTGATAAAAAACTTTGAGCTGCGCGCCGTAGAACTTTCGCGGCCAGTGGCACTGCTCGCAGGTCTGTTGCGCAGGACGCAGGTTTTCAACCGGCGTTGGGATTGGGCGCGGATACTTGTGAAAAATCGCCGAATACACTTGATACGAACCGGAAAGTTTCGAGCGTACATACCACCCTGCGCCAGGACCAACGTGACATTGCACGCACTCCACGCGAGCGTGTGGTGATTGCAGATACGTCGTGTACTCCGGGCTCATCACCGTGTGGCAGGTCTGGCCGCAGAATTGGACTGAGTCGGTGAACTCGTACGTGCGATAACTGCCCACGGCGCTGATCAGCACGAACACGGCCGCAAAACTTACAAAAAACGCAAACGCGTTGCGCTGCGCTGGGATATTGAGGTCAACGCGGGGAAAGCGTGGTATCGTTCCCGGCTTGCCTTTGCGCCGTCTGCGCCGCTCAAGCAGCATCCCGAACAGAATGAGCACAATTCCGAAGACCAGGAACGCCGGCGTGACCATAAAAAGCAGCACGCCAACATACGGACTGGGTGGGACGGAGATTACATTGACGAGAAACAGGAAGAGCATGGTAGCGACGCTGGTCGCCACCAGGGCCGCCCCAATCAGGCTGATGGGATTGCGGATGAGGCCGGCGTTTTGTTCGCGCGCTCCCGGGATCTGACTTTGGTCAGAGCTCATCCGCTGTGCTCGTTATCGCGCGCATTGTTCGCACAATCGCACTCTTAACTGAGAAGAACTACTTATTGCCAAGCTCCTTGACGTACGCGGCCAGTTCCTTGATTTCGTTTTCTTTCAGCCGCGAAGCGTAAGCGGGCATTTTGTTCTTGCCTTTAGAAATGATGGCTTCGAGCTCGGTGTCGCTTTCTTTCTTCACTTCGGGAGAAGAGAAACTATGAGCACCCATGCTTTTTCCGGCGGGGGTATCCGCTTTGCCGTCGGCGCCATGGCACATGGCGCACTTGGCTTTGTAAGTGGCCGCTGCAGTTTGCGCATTTGCCATGGGCGAGACGGCCAATAAAAGTCCGAGAACGGCTGTG
>DATIYR010000314.1:0-17090 GCA_035517535.1 Terriglobales bacterium | reverse complement strand
ACCATCAGCCACACGGGTCTGCTCATCATCGCGTTTGCTCTGCTCAAGCCAGAGGCGGTCTCGGGTGCAGCTGTCTATCTCATCGGCCATGGCGCGGCAAAAGCGTCGCTCTTCTTGGTTGCCGGCGTGCTTCTGCACCGGTTCGAATCCGTCGATGAAGCTGAACTCTATGGCCGCGCGCGCAGCATGCGCTGGACGGGCATCGTTTTTCTCGGCGGTGGATTGGCCCTTGCGAACCTGATCCCATTCGCAACTTTCGTTGGCGAGCACTCGATCGATGCCGTTGCCGAGCACATGGGAATGTGGTGGCTGGATGTTGTTTTCTTTCTCGCAGCCGCAATCACTGGCGGCGCAGTCTTCCGTGTCTATGCTCGCGTCTTTCTTGGCCGCGGAACAAGGTTAGGTCAACGCCACAAAGCTGCCAAAGAAGAACCTGAGACCAAGGGTCCGCACAATCGTGTGCCGCTCGTCATGTTTCTCCCGGCGCTGGTTCTACTACTCATTTCTCTTGCAGCGGGCGCAATACCCTATCGCACAGACATGCTCAGCTCGGCGTCAGATTTCGTAAATCATGCTCTCTATCAGGCACGCGTTCTTAACGACAGCTTTCTGCCACTACGCCACGTTGTTCCCGAACATCAGGCAATGACATCAGCAGTTTTGCGATCCGTCGGCTCCGTGATCGTTGGCATTGCTTTCGCCGCTTTTGCGCTTTCGCCTGTGTCGCGAAAGCGACCCATTTACGCGCGCCCCGCAAAAGCAACTGTCGCTTTAATTCGCCAGTTGCACAGCGGCAAAGTCGGGGATTATGTTGCCTACTTCACATTTGGAGTGGCTGCGATTGGCATCGCTCTGGCTCTGACGATGACCTGATGCTCCGCGACTCAAATCCAGATCAACGGAATCAATCCCAACCCGGCCAGCGCCGCCAGGAGCCCGAGCCCCTGAATTCCGGTTTTCTTCCCGGCCAGGCTGTACGCATAAATTCCTTTAATTAAATTGTTGCTGGCGGCGGCGATCAAAATTGCGCCCGCAGCGATTCTCACCACAGTTACTGTCCCCGCAGCTTGCGTCATGCCGAGAATGAATGGATCGACGTCGGTAACTCCCATGATCGCCGCCAGCGTATCCACCCCGGCTTTACCCAGATATGTCGTCGCCAATTGCGTCGCAACCAACATCGCCAGGAACAAAGCGGCAAACAGAAATGCAGCCACCAACTCCAACGGATTTTTTGGTTCGAATTCGCGTTTGATCTTCTTATCCGTTGGATCAGGCCAGCGCGACCAGAACCATCCCACGGCAATTGCCAGCGCAGCCAGCACCAGAAACGCCGGCGCCAATTCCGTGATCAGCCGCCGGTTGAAAATCGCAACCAGCGCGGCCAGACGCAAGTACATTACCCCCGACGCGATCAACATCCCTCCCGCGAATAAATGCGGATGCTCTTCGCGCGCTGCACGCCGCGACATGACCAGCGTCGTGACCGTCGAGGAATATGCACCGCCAAGAAACGCCGACAGCACCACGCCGCCGCGTTCCTTCGTAAGTTTCTGCAGCACGTAGCTGCCGTAGGAAATTGTGCTCACGGCCACAACCACCAGCCACGTCTTGAACGGGTTGATGTGAAATCGCCCGAACTCCTGCTTCGGCAAGATCGGCAGAATGACGGCTGTGAGTAAAAGAAATTTTGCGAAGGTATAAATCTCTTCTGCAGGAATTCGCTCCGCAAGTCTCTCCAGCGCTTCTTTCAGATCAAGCAAGAGCAGGCTGGCCACGGTGACCGCAGTGGCAATCCAGAAATGCTCGTAATAAATCAGCGCGCCAACCAGAAAAGTCGCGAGTCCGGACATTTCGGTGGTTACACCGGGCGCATCGGAAGTAGCCAGCTTGTGCCAGTACGACATTAATAAGAAGCTGCCGACTACCAGGAACCCGATCGTCAGCGGAATGAGCTGCGTGCCGGAAAGAAGTGCAACCGAGTAGCCGATCAGGCCGATCAGAGGAAAGGTGCGGATTCCGCCGAAGGCGTAATACTTGCCGCCGGCCTTGCGTTCCTCCCGTTCAAGCCCGATCAGGAACGAGAGGAAAAGGACCAGGATAATCTTGACCGCCTCTTCCGGCAGCCATGTGTGCGCACTCAACGCGAAGGACCTCCACCGAGAATCCAGCTCAGCATTGTTGCACAGCGAGCGTGGACTCACCAGTTACGCGGAACCTTAAGCCACGGACCCAGGATCAGTCGCTTCGCTGAATTCGCGGATTGCGCAGCCGCAGCGCCGGTTAATTTTGGATTAATTTTTGCCCGGCGCAATTGACGGCGCAACTTCCCGCGATTACTGTGTACGCACTATGAGCACTGACAACCTTGACCAGTTGCGTTTGGCCTACAAAAGCGCCGTCGATGAATGGGTGCAAGCGATTCGCGCTGAAGAGGCGTTGGCCACGTCGGACCACTCGATGATCGCTATGGAAAAGTGGGACGCTGCCCATTTTGCGGAGCAGGAAGCGCAGGGCCTGACCACTGATGCACGCGAGGCTTACAAAGACGCGCTGCGCAGCGTAAATTACAGCATTTAGTGCAACCGCTTGGCGCCGGCCTGCTGTGTCGCTACTTTGTTTCACAAATCACGTCATGCGCACCGGCTCCAGCTTGGGCGCGATGAGATGCACCACCAGCAACGCCACCAGATATGCCGATCCAGCAATGGCGAACGGAATACGGTAGCTCCCGGTCCACTGCAGAAAATATGCCACAATTTTCGCGATCAGCATTCCTCCTATCGCTCCCGCCATTCCGCCGATTCCTACCACCGACGCAACCGCCTTGCCCGGGAACATATCCGAAGGCAGGGTGAGGAGATTGCATGAGAAACCTTGATGCGCGGCCGCAGCCAGCCCGATCAAAAGAACGGCGGCCCAGGTGGAACTCACTCGGGGCGCGAAAATAATCGGCACCACGGCGATTGCGCAGATGAACATCGCAATTTTTCGCCCGGCGTTCACGCTCTTTCCGCCGCGAATCAAAGTCGACGAGATCCAACCGCCGGCAACACTGCCGCCATCTGCCATCACGTAGATCACAACGATCGGCAATCCAATCTGTAATAGCGCCAGCCCATGACGCCGTTCCAGGAAATCCGGAATCCAGAAAAGATAGAACCACCAGATCGGATCGATGATGAATTTTCCCAGCGAAAACGCCCACGTCTGGCGATATTTCGCCAGCCCGAGCCAACTCACTCGCCCCGGAGGCTCAGCGGGATCGCTGCGAATATAGTCCAGCTCAGCCTGCGAACATCGCGGATGCTTCTCCGGTACGCGGTAAATCCAAATCCACAGCGCCAGCCAGAGAAAACCGATCGCGCCAATCAAAAAAAACGCCCAGCGCCATCCCCAGTGCACCGTGATCCAGGGCACAACCAGCGGCGTAAGGATCGCACCGATGTTCGTCCCCGCATTCCAAATTCCTGTGGCGAGCGCCCGCTCTTTTTTTGGAAACCATTCCGCTGTCGCTTTCAAACTGGCCGGAAACACTCCCGACTCGCCGAGCCCAAGCGCAAATCGCGCAGTGATGAAACCGCTCAGCGAACTCACCATGCCGTGCGCCATGGAAGCGATACTCCACGCCGCCATGGTAATTGCGTAACCGAGGCGGGTTCCCAGCCAGTCAATCAACCGGCCCATGACCAGCATGCCGATCGCATAAGCCGCCTGAAACGCAAAAACCAGGTTGCCGTAATCGATTTCACTCCAGCCCAGGTCGTGCTGCAGCGTGTCCTTCAGCACGCCGATGACCTGCCGGTCCATGTAATTTTTGGTGGTGCCGAAGAGAAGAACCGCGCAGATGACCCAGCGGAAGTGGCCTACGGTTTTCGCTAATGCATTTCGTGGGGTCTGTTCTATTGCGCTCGCGGGTTGAGAAACTTCTGGCATGAACGAATTGAGGCGTGTCTCGCGTGCGCTAAAGCGCAGAATCACAAATTACTGCGTGACGCCGCTGGCCAGGAATCCGCCATCTACCGCGAGCACATGACCCGTGACGAAGCTCGCCGCATCCGAAGCAAGAAAAACCGCAGCGCCGATCAGTTCTTCCAGCTTGCCGAAGCGGCGCATCGGTGTTCGCACAATGAACTCTTGCCCGCGCGCAGTGCCGTCGAGCAGCGCTTTGTTTAAGTCAGTGCGAAAAACTCCCGGCGCAATGGCGTTCACACACACGCCGTATTTCGCCCATTCCATCGCCAGAGTTTTGGTGAGCGAAACCACGCCAGCTTTGCTCGCGGCGTAAGCAGCAACCTCGAAGAATCCACGATCGGATGAGACCGAAGCGATGTTAATGATGCGTCCGTACTCGCGCTCGGTCATTTTGCTGCCAAAAACCTGGCACGCCCGGAGCATCCCCGTCAGGTTGGTTTCAAAAATATCGTTCCACTCTTTTTCACTGACCTTCAGGGTAGGCGTGCGGCGAGTTATTCCGGCAGCATTGAGCAGAATGTCCACTCGGCCGAATTTCTCCGCGACTGCCGAGTGCAGGGCCTCAACGCTCGCGCGATTGCCTACATCGCAAGCCATCGCCAGCGACTTGCGGCCAGTTTCCTGGATCTCCGCCGCGACGGAGCGGACCTTATCTTCTCTACGCCCGGTTGCGACAACATCGGCTCCCGCTTGCGCCAAACCTACGGCCAACGTTCGCCCAATGCCGGAGGTCCCGCCAATCACAACCGCAATTTTTGATGTTAGATCTAGCGCAGAAAGTCCCATGAAAGGTGCCATCGAGCAGAAGCGTTCTCAGGACTAAGAATAATACCAGTTAACGGGAAACTCGTTTGCCTATCAAAGCGTCCAGTAGTGGTCCGTTTGAAATCCCTCGTTATTGCGTCATCCCGACGCCCCGCGTTTTCACCAGCGGGGCGAGGGATCTAGCGTGGAGCCATTCGGCTAAAGCAGATTCAAGGCATCAGGCTAGTGATGGTCTCCGTGGTGCTCATCCCTTTGATCCGGGAAGAGCAACACCTTCACGTCGACTGAACCGCTGCCGCTCGATCCTGCCGAATCAGTCGCGGTTACTGTGATGGTGTAGATCCTCTCCTGCGAAAGCGGCGTCCGTTCCGCCTCCAGCCATACGAGATGCGGGTTGATGACTTTGTAATCGCGATTCGCGTCCCGGTCTTTCTGGTTCACCGAAACCGAAAGCGCGAGCTTCGGATTCAGATCGCAGGTCGCCGTAACCCCGTACTGGACCCACTCAGGCACAAATTCGCCTGCCGGCGGCCACAGGAACGGCCGGCTGACTGAAAGGCCTGAAATAAGCGGCGGCGGATCGGACGTTGCAATGGTTACCGACGCACTGTTCTGCGGCGTGGGATTCGGATTCAGCGTGGTCGAGGTCACAGTTGCGGAATCTGTAATCGCGCTTCCGTTTGGCGTCGCGCATAGCACGCCCAAGGTCAACGTGAACTGGACTGCGGAGCCGTTGGTCAGCGTCGCCGCGGTGCAACTCACAGCTCCTGTTCCCCCCACCGTGGGCAGCGTGCATGCCCAGCCCGACGGCGCAGCGAAGGATTGGAACGTAGTCGCTGCCGGAAGTGAATCCGTGAATGTCGAGCTGGCTGCGTCATTCGGGCCATTGTTCGTGATCGTGATCACGAATGAAACCGACTGTCCACTCAACACTGTGCCGGAACTCGCTGCAATCGTCGTGACGAGATTCGCTCCCGGCAAATTCAACGGATCAATGATACCGGTGTAGGCATATTTATGTTGCAGTTTGTTGTCGAACAGCAACGGCGCGTCGACCTTGGTCGATGAAGTCAACCACGTGTCGTCGTCCGCCATGCCCCAGAACGTCACCGAGCTGATCTTGCCTGCGAGTGCTTTGAACGCCTGGAAGTAATCCCGATACAAATATCCCTGATCAACCAGCAGATCATCAGGAATCTGGCTGTAGTCGGTGTAGATGGTCGGGTTCGAGCCCGCATAAATGCTCATATCCAGTTCAGTGATCTGCTGATCGAGCGGCTTGCCCGCAACCGTGGTCAAGCCGTTAAACATGTTCACCGTCTGAGTGATTGATGAAGTCGGCGGATACTGAATATTGCTGTGCATTTCATGGCCGACCGCATCGATCGGAACGCCGCGCGCGATCAAGCCTTGTACCACCTGATACAGGCATGCCTGCTTGCTTGTCGTCGTGTTGTAGTCGTTGAGGAACAACTCGGCATTCGGGTTCGCCGCGCGCGCAAACTGAAAAGCCAGATCGATGTACTGCGCACCGAGGATGTTGTAGAAGGGGCCGTGATAAAGACAGTCGGGTTGACTTGGATCGATCGGTTCGTTGACCACATCCCAAGCATAAACCGCGTTTCCGAAATGCGAGACAACGTTTTGAATATGGTTCTGTATTCGTTGCGTGAGCAGTGCGGCATCGGCCGCATTGCCTGGTTGTAGAGGCGTAACCCCATCCTCTTCGAGGAACACCCACGCCGGGACCTGCTCTCCCGTTGCCCAAACCAGATTGTGCCCGCGTATGCGTATATTGTTTTTCTGGGCAAAAGCCACTTCTGCATCGGCATTGGTGAACGTAAAAGTCCCCTCTGTCGCTTCCGTCGCATCCCACTTCATATCGTTTTCCGATGTAATGCTGTTGAAGTGTTTGACCAATAGCTGCGAGTGGGGGCCAAAGAGATCGGTGCCATCAATCGCCGCGCCGATCGGGAAATAGTTCGCGTAAGTCTGATAAACCGAAGCAATGTTCTGCTCGATCTGCAGCGGCGGAATGTATGTCAGAGTGAAATCGTCGATGTAGAAATCCTGATAGACGGTCGTGGTTCCGGACTGAATTCCGCCGTTCGACTCAACATACAGAAACGCCTGCCCGGGATCGTAAGCATACGACATCGAAAAATTTGAATTTGAAAGGTTGACCCAGGTGTTGAGCGGAACTGTGGTATTGCCGACCACCGTGTTGTAACTGGTCACTCCGCCGGAAGTAGTTTGCAAGCTTACTCTGAGCGTGTCCGGTGCAGTGGCACTCGGGCCAAGCTTCACCCAGATGCTGACCGCGTAGTTTGAACCAACATACATCTTGTTGCTCACGCTGATCTGCGGACCTTCGTAGGCGGCCGAGCGGCCCGTGACTAAAACACTGTGGGTTCCACCATGCGCGTCGGCAGTCGTGTTCGTGAGCGTGCAGCAGCTGGAAGTTGCCGTCGGCACCTGGCCAGTTATCGTGTCGAAGCGCGGCTCCCAGCCGTCGAGATAGCCGTCTTCAAAATTCGTGCTGATTCCGGAATTATCCTGCGGCCCGCCCGGCGGCGGCGCGATTTCCGTGATCGTGACGTTGTCGAGATAAAAGCTGTCGGTTGCGCCCGAACCGCTGTTCACTAATTGTGTGTAGAGATTCAGGGTGGTCGGGCTGCTGCTCACCACGTATTGCCCCGAAAGCTCTACCCAGCCTGAGTCCGTGACATTGGTGGTGTACGGTCCGACCGTTACATAATTCGTGCCCGAGGCGCTGTCCACTTGCTGGATGGTGAAGTTCGCCTGATCAGTCCCGGTTTCGCCGCTTGTCAGTTCGACCCAGCCGGTAATCTGATAAGTCGCGCCCGGCAATAACAAGCTGACGAGATTAATGCTCGGCCCGGCGCAGTTCTGCGTTCTCCCGCTGACTAGCAGACTATGCGTTCCCGATTCCGCCGCAGCCGTTGTGTTCACCACCGTCGCTCCGCAGAACGCCCCCCATCCTTGGGTGGTTCCGTCTTCGAAGTCATATTGCGCGACGACTTGCGCGTTCGCTGTCGGCAACGCCGCAAACGCGAACAACAACATTAACGAGACGATGAAAAAAGTTGCCTTGAAGAGGGTGACACGGATTATCGGGGAAGAATGCAGCGGGTCATTTGCGCGATGGCACGTCATGGTGCGCTCTCCTGAAAGACGATAAGGACGGTGCATTATGGTTCAAAGCTGAAAGTAAATCAAGCCTTTTTGCTTGTCTAAAGCGATTTAGTCCATCGCCCGCACCCGGGCACTCTTTCTGCTTAGAAATGAACTGGTTTAGAAAATTAATTTGCCCCCAAACCACCACTGCCTCTGACCGCCGCTGCCGCCAAGACTGGCATTGGTGGTGACCAGGGTGGACGTAATTGCTCCGAAATTCGCCGCGCTGATGTTCGCGTTCGGATTATTGAAGTGCGGCGTGTTCGTCAGGCTGAACGCGTCGGCTTCAAACTGGAACGTAAAACGCTCGGTCAATTTGAAGTTGCGCATCAAGCTCGCATCCAGGTTGAAGTAACCCGGCCCGCGAATGATGTCGCGTCCGGCATCGCCCAGAACCCCCGGCGCCGTCACCTTGGTAAACGAGTTGGGGTTGAAGTACTCGCAGGAGAGATTTACCACGCCAGTCTTCGAGCAACTCGGCACAGGCGCGTTATTCAGTACTTGAATAGGCCCGACGATATTCACAGTCTGCGTATTCCCCGGTGCATTCAGCGCGGTCGCACCGGAACCGTTATCGGTAATGGTGAAGGGCGTTCCGCTCATCGCGCTGAGCACCCAATTCAACTGCCACCCGCCGGCCAGCCAATTCGCAACGCCCGATTGCGCAAACCTCTGTCCGTGGCCAAAGGGAAGCGAGTACAGGCCGTAAGCCTCGAAGTTGTGGGTGCGGTCAAATCCGGCCAGCGCCTTATTGCGAGGCAGATACGCCGGGTATGGCCACAACAGGAAATTGATTTCCTCATTGTCCTCGTAGTCGATGGATTTTGAGAACGTGTAAACGAAACCGATCTGTGAGTTACCGCCCAACCGTCGCGTCAGTTTCGTTTGCAATGAGTCGTAGTAGTTGTTGCCGAAAGGCGTGAGCTGATTAATGTCTGACCAATTGCCTCCGTGTTCGGCGTTAAGCATGCGCCCGGTTTGCCCGCCGCCTCCGGGCGCGGCATTGATGTTCATATTCGTGAGCGGCCGTATGCCACGGTCGCCTACGTATCCAACATCGGCCACAAATCCTGCGAATTCCTGCTCGACGGTGAGATTGAACGTGTTGATGTACCCACGGCGAAAGTCAAGCGGTATGGTTGTGGTACCAACGTTGTTTGGAAGGGGAAGTATCGCCGGAGTATTGGGCAGGATGGGTACAGCGGGGATGCCAATTGGCAAATAACTATACGGGCCTACCGCATTCAGGCCCGTCAGCGTCCCGCCCGGGGCGTCCGGAGAGTTCGCTGCTTGCGTGTAACTGCCTCCTATAAAGCTGGAAACCGTATCGGCAGGATATGAGTTCCGCAAGAAGCGCCAGTTGTTCGGATCGGCACTGATCCCGTAGCCGGCGCGAACGACCGTCTTGCCCAACGGACGATAGGCAATGCCAATTCGAGGTAAGAACAAGCCATGTCCCACGTCGACATTGTCATCGGTGGGAACACCACTGTTGCCGCCGCCAACCAGAACGTCCATGCTAGCGGGATCGAGGACGCGCGCACCGCCGATGTCGCTGTAAGCCGTGGGGTAGTATTCCCAACGCAAGCCATAGTTAATCGTCAGGTTTGGCAGCACCTGGTATTGGTCACGCACGTACCACGCCCACGTCGACCACCTGAGCGCAATCGTATTTGCGTTCTGCACTGCCTTGCCAACATCATCCGGCAAACCAAGCAGGAAAGCCGCGAAGGAATTGAATTGCGAATCGGTTGGCGCAGTCGTGCAGTTTCCAGCGGTAAACGTCAGGCAGTCCTCCGTCGCCACACCGCTGGTGAACTGGAACGTCCCGCGCGCCGTCTGGAAACTTCCGCCTTGCGGCTGGAAGTGATTGAGTTGGCTGTGATCGAATTCCAGGCCGAAGCGGACCTGGTGCTTTCCTTTTACCCAGCTCAGGTTCACGTTGCTGACGTATTGGTTGTCCCGGAACAAGAACGGATTGCCGGTGTTGGGATTGCCGAGATTGGAGAACGTGTTGAACTGAAAAGCGGGAATGCCCCAGTAGAGTTGATCGCCAACGCCATTGGTGCAACCGGTAGTGAAGCAGTCGTTGGTACCTGGAATATGCAGCGTGTTCAAGCCATAGGCATGGTCCTGCGCAATATCAACGTCCTCGGCATCGATGCGCTGCCGCGTGAATCCGGCATTCGCGTCGAGCAACAGATTGGGCGAAAATGCATAGGTTCCGCCAAGACCCACAACCTGCACCCGCGAATACGCATAACCGTTCTGACCACCCAGGGTCGCATTTCCACCCGCGGCGCCAAGAACGGGGGGATCAAAAATCGTGCTGCGTGAAAAGCTGTAACGGCCAAACACCGTCGAGTTAGCGTTAGGAACGTAATTGATCTTTCCATCAAAATCATCGCGATGGAAAAATCCCGACTGTTCGACAAAATAGTTGTTCGACTGCGGCGTTCCGGCGACGTTCGGAGCAGGAATGAGCGACAGCATCTTCAGCGCGGCGGGATCAACCCGGTTGAGACAGATCCGGTTCGCTACGCCGTTGCAACTTAAGACGGATCGACCCGTCCCATCTGCATTGCCGGTAGTCGGGTCGTAAAGATTAACTCCCGCCGGCAAGAGACTGCTGAAATCGAAATATCCCGCGCCCGTGCCCGCCGAATAAGTCAGCGGTCCGAACGGAACGGTTTGAAAATTTGCCTGCGGCGCCTGCGCCTGTCGAGTTGATTCCCAGTCACCGAAGAAAAACAGCTTGTCCTTCTTGATCGGACCGCCGATCGCGCCGCCAAACTGATTGAATACGTTCAGCGGTTTGCGGAAATTCGGGGGATTGAAGTAGTTCAGATTGGTCAACGCATTATCGGTATGCAGTTCATGCGCATCGCCATGAAACTGGTTCGTTCCAGACTTCGTGACTACATTGACCCATGCACCGGCCGCGCTGCCCTGCTCGGCATCAAACGAGTTAGTCGCGATATTGACACTTTCGATCGAATCGGTTGGTGGAACGTAGGCGATATTGTTGGGCAGCCACGGATAAAGGTCGGGCACTCCATCGATTCGCGTGTTGTTCTGCTGCGAAGACTGACCATTCACATTCGAGGTCATGGCCCGCTGCGGATTGCCGCCCGCAGAGTTGTTCTCAAACGGAAGCCCGGCGCCGGGCACAATTCTGTAAAGCGACTGGAAACTTTTCCCTTCGGAAGAAATCGCCGGCAGTGATTGGACCATGGCCTGATTGATATCGGTGTGAACATCAGCGCGGTCCGTCTGCAGCAGCGGCGCCTCAGTCGTGACGACGACATTCACATTGCCTTTCGCCACCTGCAGGCTGGCATCAACACGTGCCACGGTGTTGGCATTCACGCGAACATTGTTCGTGACCTGGTTCGCAAAACCCGGCGAGGAAATGGTCAAGTTATAAAGACCCGGAACCAGCGTGGTGAAACGGTAAATACCATCGCTATCGGTGGTCGCAGTTTGCGTCACACCGGTTTGCACCCCGACCACGTCCACTTTCGCGCCGGTGACCACGGCGCCTGTGGGGTCGGCGACAGTCCCCGTCAGCGAACCATAGAGCACCTGCGCGGACGCACCTGTCGCAAGTGCGATGCAGAACAATACCAGCCAGAGACTCTGAATTAGTTTGATAGGTGAACTATAGTGGCGCACTGACTGACGAATTCGCATCGACATGGGATTCCTCCGCTCTTCGATCCAGCCTGACAAAGTCGCGCCTCACACCCAGGCGGTTCGTCTCGGGCTAGACCTGCTGTGATAAACCTCTACTTCCGCGCTACTGCACCCTGGCTTCTGCCTGCGACGATGCAGCAAAACCGCGATTTTCCGTTACGATCGATGGTCCGAAATGCTTCTGCAAAACCAGCGCCACTGATCCGCGCAACCGGGCCACGCTCGGCTCCGCGCCCGCCGGCCGAACTTTTGGCGGCTCGCCTGCCAGGACCGCAGCCGCCACTTCGCTTTCAATCACCGGCGCCAGCCGCTTCCACATGCGCGTAAACTCTCCAACAAACACAATCTCTTCGGGCGCGACGCCGGCGACAATCATTCTCGTTCCGCGGCCAATGGCATGCGCCATTCGATCCAGCGCCTTCAATGCCAGACTGTCACCGCTTTCTGCCAAAGACAACAAATCCTGAAAACTCGGCCCATTCCCCGCCGCGCTCGATTCGTGATAGTACCGAAGCGCTGCGCGATTTGAGGCAAAGACCTCCCAACAGCCTCGCCCACCGCAGCTGCACCTTGGCCCATCCACATCGAGTGGGACGTGTCCAAACTCACCGGCCATTCCATTGAGTCCGCGAATGAGTCGTCCATTGCTAAAAATACCTACGCCAAGGCCTTCGGAAACCGTGATTACAACCATGTCGCGGGTCTTCTCCGCATGGCCGAACCAGACCTCGGCCAGCACGCAAGCGTTGGCCGCGTTTTCAACTTCCACTCGCATTCCGAGTGCCTTTTCGAGCGGCTCGCGCAGATCAAACTCCGGCCACTTCAGGTTCGGTGCGAACACCACCCGCTGCCGGCTCTCATTGAACCGCCCCGGCACACTCATCCCGATCCCTTCAAAAACCAATTCCGGATGGCTGTCGACCATCTGCCGAATTTTTGCCGAGAATTTCGCCGTTGCGGCTTCCGGGCTTGACGGAGTCGGCATTCCCTGCAGCGACAGAAATCTTCCATTTACGTCTGAGACAGCAAAGGTGGTTATCTCCGGTCGCAGATCCACGACAAGAATCGCCCGCCGCTCATTTAACCGGAGAAATGTGGGCCGCCTGCCGCGTGGCAAACGTCCAGTGGGTCCGTAGATGACCCACTTTTCGCGAATCAGTTGTTCAGTGATCAGTGATACCGTGCTGCGCTGCAGCCCGGAAACTCGCGCCAGGTCTGCGCGGGAGATGGGCTGTCGCCGGCGGATTAAGTTCAACACGATCCCGCGGTTGATTCCGCGAGCCGTTTCGCTGGTGGCTACCTGCGTGTCCGTGAAGTTCATCCGCCGCATCCAGCGCGCCTCCGGGACGACAATCTTAGGCCCGGCAAATGAGATTAAATTTGCGGGTCGAACTATATGTTTGCTAAATGAACGTTGTCAAGCAAGATTTTCAGCAGAATCGATTTTTTACGTACTAACCTCAAGTTCGAGAGGAAACGATACAGGCAACTCAGCAACCAGCGCCCGCCAGAATTTCAATCGTCAGCTGGTCCAATTGCTCGTAAGGTAAGCGTTTCTTGAGGATTTTGTCCTTATTGAATTCGTGGCCGAGGAGGGCCTCCGCACCTTTTTTTGAATACTTTCCGACTGGTGGAGTGCCATTTTTTGCCGCACCCAACTCGCCCAGAATCGCGCGAATTTCCTTATTCGAGTTCCACCGGGCGGCCTTTTCTTTCAGGATCAAATACGTCCGCATGCAGCCGCGCGCAAAATCCTTCACGCCCAGGTAGTCTTCGGTGCGATAGGCGTGGGCATCGAAATGGCGTGGCCCGTCATATCCAACATCCTCGAGAAACTTCACCAGCCAGAAGCACGCCTTTAAATTGGCCGACCCGAATCGCAAGTCCTGATCGTATCGTCCCGGCATCTGATCGTTCAGATCGATGTGAACCAGCTTCCCTGCCTCCCACGCCTGTGCCACCGCATGCATGAAATTCAGTCCCGCCATGGTTTCATGCGCAACCTCCGGATTCACTCCCACCATCTCCGGATGATCGAGTGTCGGGATGAACCCGAGATAATGCCCGGTCGTCGCCATATAGATGTCCGCGCGCGGCTCATTCGGCTTGGCTTCCAGCGCAAACTTATAACCGTACTTTTGATCGAGGCTGTACTCGCACAAATAATTCACCGCCTCGCGCAAACGCTTCACCGCTTCATCGGCGCGCCGGCAGGCATCGGTCTCGACTCCTTCGCGTCCACCCCATAAAACAAAAATCTTCGCACCCAGTTCCGCACCTAGGTCCATTGCCCGCATTGTCTTCTGCACCGCATAGGCACGCACCTCGGGATCGTTCGCCGTAAACGCTCCGTCGCGAAAAATAGGATGAAAGAAAAGCGATACCGTCGCCATGGGCACCACCACTCCGTTTTCCTTGCAGGCCTTCTTGAACTCGCGAACAATCTTGTCGCGTTCGGCAGAGGTCGCATCAATCGGAACCAGATCGTTGTCGTGCAAATTCACGCCCCACGCGCCCACTTCGCCGAGCATGGCGGCAATCTCATTGGGATGAATTACCGGGCGAACAAAATCTCCAAACGGGTCCCGCCCTCGATTGCCAACCGTCCACAATCCGAATGAAAATTTGTGCTCCGGCTTGGGCTCAAACTGGTTGCTCATGAAGCACCCGCTTTCTCGTTGTAAAATTCAACCTGATCCTCGCCGCGGCTGGGTTGTGTAATCGTCTGTTGCGGCCCAGCTGAGTTTCGATGTCCAATTGGCCTGCGGCGGCGCAAGTCAGTATATTTGTTCGACAGCGCAATTAATTGTGAGGTAAAACTGATATCACTAAGCCGCAGAGAAATCAACCGGCTTTCGCTCGGGCACATTCTGCGGTATTACGCCATGACCGCAATTCAGACCGCATTTGACGCGCGACGGGAGTCTTGGTGAACTTCATCCACGAAGACTTTCTGTTGCAATCAGAAGTTTCGCGCCGTTTATTTCATGAATACGCCGAGGATCAGCCCATCCTCGACTTCCATTCTCATTTGCCGGCGAGTGAAATCGCCGAAGACCGCCGCTTTCGTGACCTGACTGAGATTTGGCTGGATGGCGATCACTATAAATGGCGTCTGATGCGCGCAAACGGGGTCGACGAGCGCTTCTCGACCGGAGACGCACCGCCTTTTGAAAAATTTCTTGCCTGGGCCAAGACCGTTCCGTTTACCTTGCGCAATCCCCTCTACCATTGGACGCACCTGGAGCTGAAAAGATATTTCCAATTCGATTGCCTTCTGAATGAATCCACAGCCCGCTCCGTGTGGGACACCAGTAACGCACTGTTAGCTACTCCCGAACTGAGCGCAAAGGGAATCCTAAAAAAATTCAAGGTGCGCGCCATTTGCACAACCGACGATCCCTGCGACGACCTTAGCGCTCAACGGCAAATCAATTCGAGCGAGCCGGAGCTGCGCGCTTATCCGACATTTCGTCCCGATAAAGCCTTTGGCGTTAACCACCCAACACAATTCAACCATTGGGTGGAGCGCCTGGAGTCAGCAAGCAACATTCAGATCACGTCGTTCAACGCTTTTCTTGATGCGCTCAAACAGCGGCATGATGCCTTCCATGCTGCAGGCGGACGGCTTTCCGACCATGGCCTCGCCTACTGCTACTCAAATCCGTGCACGGAACAAAAAGCCGCCACCATTTTCACCAATGCCCGCTTGGGCGATGCTGCGACTCCCGAAGAGCATGAACAGTTTGCTTCATTCCTCATGCTCTTCTTCGGCCGCCTGGATGCGGAAAAAGGTTGGACGAAACAGTTGCATCTCGGAGCATTGCGTTCGGTAAACACGCGAGGCCTTAATGCGCTTGGTCCGGATACCGGTTTCGATTGCATTGGTGACTGGCCGCAGGCGCAGCCGTTGTGCGCGTATCTGGATTTACTCGATCGCGAACACGCGCTTCCCAAGATGATCCTTTACAACGTCAACCCGATCGATAATTACGTTCTCTCAACCGCGGGAGGATCGTTTCAGGAGGGATCGACTGCGGGAAAAATTCAGTTCGGCAGCGCCTGGTGGTTTCTCGATCAGAAAGAGGGCATCGAAGCTCAGCTCAACAGTCTTTCGAATGTCGGTTTGCTGTCTCGTTTTATCGGCATGGTGACCGATTCGCGTTCCTTCATGTCGTTCCCGCGGCACGAATATTTTCGTCGCGTGCTGTGCAATCTGCTCGGCTCGGAAATTGAACGCGGCGAACTGCCCGATGAACTGAAATTAATCGGAAACATGGTGCGGAATATTTGCTTTGAAAATGCCCGGCAGTTCCTTGCGCTTGATGTGCCCGCGGTAGTCGAAACTCGCTGACACCGGCCCCTGCCTTCACCAGCTGTGCATCGTCCCATCTAATTTTCGGTTGATCGGCAAGTACGCCCGCTGATACGGGTACTGTGCCGCCAATTCCTCATCAATGTCCACGCCAATTCCCGGCGCCTCTCCCGGATGCATGTATCCGTCGTTAAACGAATACGAGTGCGGAAAAACCCGGTCCGTCTCCGGCGTGTGCGGCATATATTCCTGAATGCCAAAATTGTGCACGCTTAAATCGAAATGCAACGCTGCTCCCATGCAGGCCGGGCTCAAGTCCGTCGCTCCGTGCGATCCAGTTCGCACCTGATAAATTTCTGCGAGGTTCGCAATCTTCCTTAAATGGGTGATTCCACCCGCATGCACCACTGTCGTGCGAATGAAGTCGATCAACTGCTCTTCGATTAATTGCTGGCAATCGAAAATCGTGTTGAATACCTCGCCGACTGCGAGCGGCGTCGTCGTGTGCTGGCGGATTAGACGAAAACTTTCCTGCAATTCAGCCGGCGTGGGATCTTCCAACCAGAACAGATGAAACGGCTCCAACTCTTTACCCAGTCGTCCCGCCTCAATCGGAGTCAGACGATGATGAGCATCGTGCAGAATGTGAATTTCCTCGCCGAATTCTTTCCGTAATCTCGCGAGCAGCAGCGGAACAAATCGCAAGTAGTGCTCGCTGGACCACTGATTTTCCGGCGGCGCATCTTTTTCCGCCGGCTCATAGGCCATTCCACCCTTGCCAATCCCATATGTGCTGCTCAATCCCGGAATTCCCGACTGCGCGCGAATCGCTTTGTAACCCAGGCTCAAGAATTTGCTGAAGGATTCGACGGTCTTCTCAACATCCGCGCCGCTCGCGTGCCCATACACCAGCACTGCCTCTCGCGAGGCACCACCCAGCAATTGGTATAGCGGCACATTCACACTTTTCGCTTTGATGTCCCACAGCGCCGTATCGACCGCCGCAATCGCGGTCATGGTCACCGGCCCACGCCGCCAATATGCACCCTTGTACAAATATTGCCAGGTGTCCTCGATGCGGCGAGCGTCCCGTCCAATCAGCAACGGAACAACGTGATCGCTCAAATAACTCGCAACCGCC
>DATIYR010000313.1:0-5256 GCA_035517535.1 Terriglobales bacterium | reverse complement strand
CAACAGCAATAACGGCAGCGGTGGCTCAGGCTCCCAGTCGGAAATCGCATCCATGGCCGGGGCATGGGACTTCACCGCAACATCGTCCAGCTTCGACAGCCAAGGGGGTCAGTTCATGATCGCCGTTGAAGCCAATCTTTCCCAAGATAACAGCGGGAACATTTCGGCGAGCGGCTCAGTCACGGCAAATGGCCCTGCGGGTAATGTCTATCAAGTCATACTCGCCGGCTCGGCGCTGTCATCGGTTTCTGATGTTCAGCTCGACTACCTCGGCGCCGGCAGTTGCACCAACGACAGCGGCGCGCGAAATATGACCGGGACGATCAACAGCTCCAATCAAGTGACGCTTACCTATGACGATGGCGGCTCCAAGGCCAACATCACTGGGACCTATAACTCGTCCGCGAAGACTTTTTCCGGGACCTTTACCATTTCGGATGCGGGCTGCACCGACAATGGCGTAACCGGAAACGTCAGCGGGGTGGTTGCAAGTTCGGTTACAGGCAGCTACGCCGGAACCCCGGTCGGCAGCGACAACGATGACGTCACATTTAGTCTGACTGCGGGAACGGGAAACGCTTTCACAGGGAGCGGTACAGACAGCCAGAATGGCAACTTCACGATCACCGGCAGTTCGGTCGGGAACGGGTATACGGTGACCAGCACACCTGGAGGCGGTGGCAGCGCTACCACTTTCTTCGGTTATTTCGATCCACAGTTAGGCGCCAAAGGCTCGGCTCTATCGGCGGTCAATGTGGGGGCAAACGCAGACAGCTGTCCAAACGGGGCGACCCTGGCTGGCGAGTCGTGCCTGTACGCAATATTCGCGAAGCAGTAGGTTTGTAACCCGAGAAATGAAAGAAAACGATTCGCAGTGAGGACGATTGCCAGTAAACACGTTGTTCTACAAAACTCGTGAACGCTCGGTTGCGGGGCCGGTGCGTGGCTTCATTCTTCCACGTACATCACCCAGAAGTTTTTTTAGACATTCACTGAACGTGACCGGGTAGGGTTTGGCGTCTCGCAAGCGGCTACAGCGTTCAGGGATTCTTTCGATTTGTTCGCGAGCGCGCTGCTGAATCGAACTAAGGTCAGGGCTGGAGTGCAGTCGTTTTCCATTTTGCATCACGCACTCCAGCAGTTGCTCGTCGTAATCAAAGCCCTCGTCGGCGCAAGCGATAATGTCGCGTTGAAAGTTTCCATCGGAATCGTAAAACCGAAATACCTGTTTCCGTCCGGGATATGTTGCTTTATCCTCGCTGAACTTTGCGCGATAAGAAGTAACTCCGCCGGATTCGATATCCACCAGTTTGTAAACGCCGCCAAGTGCCGGAGCGTCTTTCGAAGTTGCCAGAGCGGTTCCCACGCCAAATGCATCGATTCGCGCTCCCCGCGCCACGAGTTCGGTAATAGCGTATTCGTCCAGGTCGCCGCTGGCGAAAATTTTGGTGTCGCGCAGGCCGGCTTCATCCAGCCGTTCGCGCGCTGCGACAGAGAGTTCCAGCAGGTCGCCGCTGTCAAGGCGAATGGCCGTCGGGCGCATGTTGTTCTCGATAATCTTCTCAACCGCTTCCCGCGTGTCGTAGGTGTCCACGATTAAAACGCTGCGCTCGGGAAATAGCTGCTGAAATTTCCTAAAAGCGTCTTCCTCCTTCGCGTAGGCCATCACAAAAGAGTGAGCAAGTGTGCCGAACACCGGTACGCCAAAGCGCCGGCCCGCCTCCACATTGGATGTCCCCGCGCACCCGCCAATGTATGCTGCCCGCGCGGCCAGCACGCCAGCCTCCGGTCCATGCGCCCGCCGCGATCCGAATTCAATCACGCGCCGCCCTTGCGCGGCACTTACAATCCTCGCGGCTTTTGAAGCGATCATCGTTTGAAAGGTCAACGTCGAAAGCAAAAACGTCTCGACTATTTGCGCCGCAATAATCGGAGCAGTTACGCGCAGTAGCGGCTCTTCTGCAAAAACCGGAGTTCCTTCTGCAACTGCCCAAACCTCGCCAGTAAATCGAAATTCTTTCAGATAATCGAAGAATTTCGGACTGATGTGGTGGAAGGCCGGCTGCTCGCGAAGATACTGGACCTCGTCATCGCTGAACCGCAGCTGCTCCAGGAAATCCAGCGCCTGCTCGAGTCCCGCGGCGATAAGAAAACTGCGCTCAGCCGGCAACGAGCGTACGAACAGTTCGAAGGTTGCGTTGGCCTCGAGCTTGTCCTCGAAATAGGCCGCGGCCATCGTGAGTTCGTAGAGATCAGTGAGCAGCGCCGAATGCGGCGGAAGATTCCCCATTCTTTCTCCGGTCAGAATGCTACACCTTTGTTCGATTCATAGTCGCGTCCGCAGGTGCGAAGATGAGTATGGTCGATGGCAAAGGCGATGATTGAATTCGCGAATCCGGCCGGCTACGCCGCCTGCGCTCTCCGCAAGACATCTCTCGTCTCCACAAGCGCTCCGCCGCGATCGCGGAATGAATCAAGAAATGCTGACGCCTTTTTCGCATCCAACGCCGCAATGGCATCGCTCACAAGTTGCACCCGATGCCCTCTTTCTAAAAGTGCATTTGCTGCGTGGGCAACACAGATGTCCGTTGTTACACCGTAAAGAATAATCAAAAGACTGCTTCCGCACTGGCTTAGAACACTTTCCGTATTCGGATTCGTGAATACATCGAAATGCTGTTTTTCAATGATGATCTGCGGAAACGTTTTCAGCTCCGGCAGGTCCACCTTTCGGTTCGGCACAGTAAAGTGATTCGGAAGCAACGTCTCCGGCACTTTTTGCTGTCCCGGCGTTCCGGCCATGCAGTGCTCACCAAACGTCTGCAGTTCGGCATCTCCCGGCTGATGCGCGCATGCGGACGCAATAATCGTGATCCCCCGCTCACCAGCGCACATGGTCAGTTCACGCAGATTCGGGATGATTTGTTCCGCCCCGGGGACGTACAAGTGTCCTCCGGGCAACAGAAAATCTTTTTGCGTGTCTACGTCCCAGAAGATCATCAACAATCCATCGCAATCCACTCAAGTTGAAAAAAGGCGCGAGCAATTGTAAAGTTCACTGTTCACAATCATGACGCATCCCCATAGGTTCCTTTCCCGCGCCGCAGTCTTATTACTAATCACATTCTGCACGAATCTCAACCCTGGCGCATTCGCCAAAACTGCAAGCGCCGCAAACACAGTAAAGGCTTTTTTGGGTCGCTGGGATTTGACGCTGAGAGCCCCCGACCGCGAATACCCGTCATGGCTCGAACTCACAGATCAGGGTGGACAACTCGCGGCGCAAATGGTCGGCCGCTGGGGAAATGCGCGCCCGTTGCCAAAAGTTGAAATCTCAAACGGCACTTTGACGTTCACTTCTCCGAAAGAAGAAGAGAACAGTTCACATGATCTCGTGTTCACGGGCAAATTAGTCGCCGGCCATTTATCGGGAACGTTGACCGGCCCAGACGACAAAACCTGGAGCTGGACCGGCCGTCGTGCGCCGAGTCTGAAGCGAACCGGTGTTCCGCACTGGGGATCTCCGATTCGACTATTCAACGGTAAAGATCTTAGCGGCTGGCATCCGAGCGATGCGAACTCAGCGAATAAATGGAGTGTCCAGAACGGCACGCTTGTCAGCCCCGGCCACGGCCCGGAACTGATCAACGACCGCAAGTTTGAAGATTTCAAACTGCACGTCGAATTCAACTGCGGCGAAGACGCGAACAGCGGCGTTTATCTTCGCGGACGCTATGAGACCCAGATCGAAACTGAATCCGCTCAAGAACCGCCGAGCCATCACACTGGCGGCATATACGGATTTCTCGCGCCGACGCCCGAGTTGCCGCGCCGAGCTGATGTATGGCAGACGTTCGAAATCACGCTGCTCGGGCGAACTGTAACCGTCGTCCAGAATGGCACGACGATCATCGATCACAAAGAAATCCCGGGCATTACCGGTGGCGCGCTCGACAGCCATGAAGAATTGCCTGGGCCGATTTATTTGCAGGGAAGCGAAAAGGGACATGTAGCTTTTCGCAACATCGTCATTACACCCGCGAAGTACTGATTCTCGCGGGCGTTCGGACGCTGGGTAATATTCGGTTGCAATTTTAGAACTCAGCTCAGGCACTTCAATTGGACATTAAAAGAAATAGGAAGAACACAATGCAAGCCTGGAGAAAATAAATGAGCACATACTCGCGTCGTAAATTTCTCGGCATCAGCGCCGCCGCTGCCAGCGCATCCGTGGCGGGCAAAACATTTCTGCTCGAACCTCAGCCGCTGTGGGCGCAAGCGGTTTCTCCCAGCGACCGTGTCCGTTTCGGGATGATTGGCATTGGCATGCAAGGCTCCGGGTTGCTGGGTGACTCGATCGAATTGCCCGGGATCGAATGCGTCGCCGCATGCGACCTCTACGACGGCCGTCACACTCTGGCTCGAGAAATTACAAACAATCCGAGCCTTCCAGCAACGCGCCGCTACCACGAACTCCTGGACAACAAAGACATCGATTGTATTGTCGCCGCTGTTCCCGATCACTGGCACAAGCAGGTCGTCGTCGATGCCGTGAACGCCGGCAAAGACATTTATTGCGAAAAGCCCATGTCGCACACGCCAGCCGATGGCGTTGCCATGGTTGAAGCCGCGCAGAAAACCGGTCGCATTGTGCAGATCGGCTCGCAACGCGTCAGTTCGGAAATTTGCAAAAAGGCAAGAGAGATAATTGCCGAGGGAACGCTGGGCGACATCAACCTTGTGGAAGGATGGCTTGGCCGCAATGATCCCACCGGCGCGTGGGAATATCCTCCCCCGCCGGATCTATCTACCGAGAACCTCGACTGGGATACGTGGCAAGGCACAGTTCCCAAGAAGCCCTTCGATCCTTACACTTTTGCGCGCTGGCGCTGCTGGAGGGAATACGGCACCGGTCTCGCCGGCGACCTGCTCGTGCATCTGGTCAGCGGCATGATGTTCATGCTCGGCATCAACGAGCCACCGAAGCAAGCCCAATCCGTAGGCGGAATTCTGCGCTGGAAGGACGGCCGCAACATGCCGGATGTGCATGGCACTGTCTTCTATTACGGTGACCTTCCGGTTTACATGCGGCTCAATCAAGGCTGCGAAATGGCAGAGACTTACCGCATTCAGGGATCCAAGGGCATTCTCGAAGTAAATGAAACCGGGCTTAGTTTCAGTCCGCAGTCCGGAAAAGATACGTCGCCCAGCTACTACGACAACAGTTTTCCGCGCGCCATGAGAATGGCCTACGAA
>DATIYR010000312.1:0-3059 GCA_035517535.1 Terriglobales bacterium | reverse complement strand
GCCGCAGTTCCCGCTCCGCCGACTCCCTTGTGTGCCTCCGCCTGATAGATCGCCCGGCCGATATCAACGGAGCAGGAAAGCGGAGTTTCGTTCTGCGAACCTTTCGCGGTGAGGGTAATGCGTGAACTGGCCGGGTCGCGTCGGTACTGATCTTTTAAAGGCTTCTGTATTGATCTGATGTCCATGATTTCTCCGTGATGTAAATTCAAAATCCCCGCCCTGTCTCGCAACCGCGGCGAGACAAGAACGGGGCACCCTCGAAATTCAAATCTCGAATCTAAATTCCAAATCTTTCCCGGTACGCGCTCGGCGAGACTCCGGTGTGACGTTGAAATAATGAGCGGAAAAATACTACGTCATGGTAGCCCACTGCGTCGCTGATCTCCTGCATGGTGCGGTGATTGCTTTCGAGCATGCGTTTGGCAACAGCCACGCGCAACTTCTGCAGATAAGTCAGCGGGCTATCTCCCGTAGCTTCCTTAAACCTGCGCACGAAATTGCGCTCGCTCATCCCTACCCGGCGGGCTGGCTCCCCGAGCGCGAACGTCTTGGCGAAATTCTTGTGCATCCACTCTTGCGCGCTGGCAATGCTATCGTCGGTGTGGTCGGTTTTGAGCGGCACGATCGCAAACCCCGATTGCCAGGCCCGTGGTGTTTCAATGAGCAACGCCTTCGCGGTCTGCATCGCAATCTCGTGTCCGCAGAATTTTTCGACTAGATAAATGCTGAGATCGAGTGAAGCATTCACGCCGCCACCGCAATAAAAGCCGCGATCTTCTGTGACCATCAACTCCGGCATCCACTTCACCTTCGGATATTTTTGGCGAAAGCGCTCAGCTAATCCCCAGTGAGTAGTGGCGCGTTTACCATCGAGAAGTCCTGCAGCCGCGACCAGTCCAACTCCCGAACAAACGCTTGCAATGGCCACGCCGCGTGTGCTTCGGCGCCTGAGCCAGGGAACGATCGGCGCGTTTCGTTCTACCACGTCGTCAATGCTCAACCCGGTGGTTGGGACAAAGATCAGATCAGTCTTGCCTACGTCTTCGACAGCGACATTCGGTTGGATTTGAATATCGCCATCGCAACGGACCGGGCGTCCATCCGCCGAAGCCATGGTCACATGAAAACTGGGAGCAGAACTGGTGCCGGTCAGAACATTCCAGAGCGATCCGGCGTGGCGGAAGACTTCCATCGGGCCAATCGCCGTTGAGGAGAACATCTGATCGAGCAATAGCACGGTGATTTCTTTGACCGGCATGGTTTCACCTCAAATTTCTTGCATTCGACAAATGGCGTCAGTACCTACTTAGGATGGCAAATCTGCCATCTTGTTGCAAGCAAATTCTGCGCTTATTGTCGGACCATCGGCAGCGAAATCAGAGGAGGAAATTATGGCAACGGCAAAGAAGTTTTCAACCGTGATCAATGGCGTCATGGTCGATGACCTGTTCTCGACCATCGATGCGGTCAAAGGCACACCTTCAATCGCGAAGTTCAAATTCGGCATCCGCAATCAGTGGGAAAGCGGCAGCCAGAACCGCTCGACCGTCGACAAGTTCTTCGGCGCCAATCAGAGCTTTTCTCGCCCGAAGCCGTTCATTCTGGAAGCAGATGAGCCGGCGGTGCTGCTCGGCCTCGACCGCGCGGCCAATCCGGTGGAGTATCTGTTGCACGCGCTAGCAGCGTGCCTGACCACGTCGATGGTCTATCACGCCGCCGCCCGTGGCATTCAGATCGAAGAGGTGGAATCTTCTTTCGATGGCGACATCGACCTGCACGGCTTTCTCGATCTGGATCCGCGGGTGCGCAAGGGATTCCAGGGAATCCGCGTGAATTTCAAAGTCAAAGCCGATGTGCCGGATGAGCAGTTGGCGGAGATCGTGGCGCTGGGACCGGGGCATTCGCCGGTCTTCGATTCACTGACGAACGGCGTGCCGGTCACGATCACTACTGAACGGATGTGAGGAACCCTGGGGCGGTAACGATTCGTGGAGAAGTGAACTGACAATTCAAGTTAAAAGAAGGAGGGAAAGAACCATGAAGCATTCGATTTCAATTGTGAACTCAACCGTGGCGCACTTGCGAGTAACGTTCTTGAGCGTCATGATCCTGGCGATGCCAATTCTTGCGTACGCGCAAGAATCGAATCATCATCATGCGCAAAGTCCATCGAAGCTGGTCGAAGTCGTTCGTGAGAGCACGGCGCAGTTCATCAACGTGAATAGTGCCACTGGCGCAGGTTATGGGCCGGCGTTTGGGTGCGTCAGCGGACCCGACCACGGCGCCATGGGCATTCACTACATCAACATGGGCCTGGTTGGCGATGGCGTGCTCAATAAATACACGCCGGAGGCGCTGATTTATGAGCCGGTCGGGAACGCGCGGCGGCTGGTCGGAGTTGAGTACATTGTCGACGCTGAGACCTGGCTGGCCAACAATAACAACACTCCGCCGCAGCTCGAAGGGCAGAACTTTCAGTTCGTTCCTGCTCCGAACCGCTTCGGCATTCCGTCGTTCTTCGAGCTGCACGTGTGGGCCTGGAGGGACAATCCCAACGGCGCATACGTGGACTGGAACAACAGTGTGAGTTGTGAAGGCGACTAAGCGCGATCTTTGTCTTGCTTCGAGCCTCGTCCAGCTAAAAAGCTGGACGGGGCAAACCTTTTGACAGCAAAAGGGCCAATGTTAGGATGTGATTCGATGCCGGATCGAAGCGCAGCCTGGAACTTTCTCACTGAGTTCACGCAATCCGAAAGCCTGCGCAAGCATGCATTGGCGGTCGAGGCGTGCATGCGAGCGTACGCGCGCAAGTTTGGAGCCGACGAAGAATTGTGGAGTGTCGTCGGTCTCATCCACGATTTCGACTACGAACAATATCCCAGCGCGCAGGAACATCCCTTCAAAGGGAATGAAATTCTGAAGGAGCGCGGATACTCGGACGAAATCCGCCGCGCGATTATGTCGCACGCGGACTATAGCGGCGTGAGCCGCGACACACCCATGGAGAAGGCGCTGTTTGCCTGCGATGAGCTCGCCGGATTCATTACCGCCATCGCATT
>DATIYR010000311.1:0-19069 GCA_035517535.1 Terriglobales bacterium | reverse complement strand
CGCAACGATATAATAGCGGTAGTCCGTAGTTCCCGTATTCGCAAACAGGGGTACAGATCCAGAGGGACCTTCGCCACCAGCAATCTTGACTGTGTTTCCCTGAACGATAACGCCAGCTTCTCCGATATTCCCAGCTGGATTAGTGCGGTTCCCCGCCTCTTCATAAACATTATCGAGATCGAGGCCGCCGTAACCGCCGCGCTTGGTTCCAGCGCGTATGCCGTATTGCGCGTAGCCTTGGATCACACTATCTGAAATCCTAAGGGTATTGCCGCTTTCCCAATCCACTCCATTTCCGACGCACTGAAGAGAGATATTTAAGTTCTTGAGCCAGCCAACTGCGGAGTACACATTGAATGGACCCGGCGCATAGACTGCGGGAGCACAGACGCTACTATCGCAGCGCAGCCCGCCGCCAATCGTGGTATCCAATCCATCCAGCAGGAATGCCTGATCATCGTCGACCTGTACAATCGAGCCGAATGTGCCGCCAGACAGCGGAAGCCGCGTTTCGACATTCAACAACCGCGTCTTTTGCGCGTTGACTTCGATGAACGGGGCGGTTCCATTCGCAATCGTCGCTCGCCCGCGCGGATTAACAAGCGTAATGTCTGTAAAAAGATTGGAGTTGCTGGGATCGCCTACATAAATGCAGGTGTCGTTCATCCAGCACTCGACGATGGACCCGCTAAAATCTACCGTGAGGTTCGAAGCTCGAATTGAAACCCGCGCGTAAGCTATCAGCTCACCGGGTGGGACGATAACTTTACCTGATTGCGAAGTTCCAGCTGGATTCGACGGAGTGAAACGCGCTGCGATCAGTGCCTCTTGCAACCCTCCGGACGCGCTGCCGACCGAATAACCTGCGGGATGCGAATACACGGTTGTGAATTGTAACGTGCCCGGTTGTCCATTGCCGGCGCAGGTCCCGCCAGTTACTAACACCGCTTCTGCGGTTCCAGACCCAGAAATATAAACGTAGTATTGTGGCTCTGTTCCAGTAACTCCAGGCGGACACTGCGCCAGATTTATGCTTTGCGCTCCCGCCGTAAACAAATTGTTGCTTGGGCTTTGGCTCCAGGCGAAATCAGTTGCGTATTTAATAGCCAGCATGCCCGGAGTAAGTCCTGAACCGCCACCCGTACCGCATCCACCCCAGGTTGAATCGCCGTGCAGACATACTCCGCTATTTGCACCGCCGGTGCCCAATTCTCCGGTGGGAACCAGACCGCTCACCAAATCTGCTTTCGCCGCGGCAGTTAAATCAACATAGTGCTTATCGGCAGCTTGTTGCGGCGCAGTGGGATCTCCGGGCAACGTAAGTGGGCCTGTCATTGTATCGCCGCTCTTTGAAACGTAACTTCCGCTGCCAGAATTTCCAACCGCCGAGTCGACATACTCTTTATTCACCGCGTCGCTCGCTTGCACTGGCGTAGGAAACTGCGGTGAAACCGTAAATTCTTTCGTCCCGGTGATAGTTTCAGTTCCGCTCAAATGCACAACCGTCGCCAATTGTGAATTCACGTACTGTTGCGTGGCGGCTTGTGCGAGTGGAGTCGAAGTTCCCAGTGCGGTTCGCACTGCTGAAATGGTTTCTGGAGACGTAGTCCCGACCGACCAATACTCGGTTCTTACAGTTCCGTCGGTCAATTGATATGTAACCGTATAAACAGTTCCGGTAGGTGTTGCGCCAGCATTCGGTGCAAGCTGCGCAGTAAAGGTTCCGTTCGCTCCCAGCGTCACGTTCAGGTTGCCGGCGGCGACGGTCGCTCCGTTCGCAGCAGTAAACGGCGGCCAGGAAATCAATAACGTTCCGGAAGCTGGGGTTCCATCGGCCCGAAAAACGGTGTCGCTGACGGTCGTGAGCGTTGGCGATTGCGCCAGAGCCGGAGCGATCAGCGCCAAAAGAGCGCACAAAAGCCGCGGGCAACAAAAAAGCCGCCAATGGTGGCGGCTTGCATGCAACATATTTCCTCCGAAACTTACTTATCCGCTAAAAACTAATCCCCGCTTCTCACTTGCTGCTGCAAAAAATTCTCAACACTATTCACGTATACGTCTGCGAAATCTACGACCGGGCGGCGCGATGAGATCGTCTCCATCGCTGTCCCCAATTCCCACCCCATCGAGCACAATATCGCCAGTGTCATCATGGGAGCTCGATGCACTCCCGCCGCGCAGTGAATGAACAACCGGCTTTCTTTTTGTTCCAATGCGTTCGCCGCAAAATCAACTCCGCGTTCAAGTAACTCCGGCGGCTTGCTCTGAAAGTCATCATCGGTGGCGTTCCACAGCACCTGGATCCCGTGCGGCTCGGCTAAGGGCGTGTCATCAAACTCAATTTGCATGTCGATGATGTGAGTAATCCCCATGCGCGCAAGTTCCGCCATGTTCTCCGGGCTCCAAATGCCACCGCCTACTGCAATCCGATTCGTAATCCAGGTAATATCCATCCCCAAGTTGTGGCCTCTCCGCAGAAGCTTAAATCCGCTAATCCCGAACTGCTTGGACGCCAGAATTGCTTCGTAGCGTTGCAACGTTTCGGCAAAACGGAGCTTCACGCGCTCATGCTCGATCACTTCATTCTAAGGGATGGCAGGGCTAAGATTTCCTGTCTGTTGAGGGCGTGTTATCAGCCTGGTGCAGGTCGGACAACCCAAGCTGCTCCAGAAGAATCTGCGCAAGGGACTCCTGCCCCGGAGGCTCATCCTGCGCAACCGCGGGATAAAGCCCGATCATCTCGAACAAATACTTCATTGCCTGGTATTGGCCGTCTTCGCGAACCGCGTCAATTGCCTGTTGCACCATGGGAACGGCGTTTTGCGCGACCAGTTCGGTAATTTTCCGCCGCAATGCAGCAAGCTCCGGGGGAGGGCCGGCGTCCGCGATGCGCGTTCCCATGATGAGGCTCGAAGAGCAAAAAAGAAAGAGCGCGCCGCTAAGCGCGCTCTGTTTTCTTACTCTCTAATTTCAGAATAGCATATTGCAAAGGAAATTGTGCCACACTTTGCAACTTTTTATTCGGCTTGTTTGCAAGCAGATGCGGGAAATTGGGCACTTTCCCCCTCTTGACAAGAATTTTCCACAGGCGGGCGGAGCGGCAAGCGATTCAGCAGTCCGCCCTGCAAAAACAATTCGCTGATCTGGTCCACCGTCTCCGGGAACTGCCGGCAGACAGTTCTCCGCCCGCACCGCAAAATATCCGCCGCTTCATCCTGCGAGTAATCCTGAAAGATAATCACCGCGATGAGATCTTTGCTGAACGTGTCCAGCTGTTCCAGGATTCGCTCTACGTCGTGGACAAAGATAACTGCGTCCTCGAAGCTCGCCATACGATAAGTCGTCACTTTGGAGCGGAAGAGCTCCCGCCCGAGGATCGACGGCAATCGCCCGACTTCGATTGATATCCGGAGATACCGCTTGAGCAATGCAAGCGTGCGCTCGCGATAAAGCCACAGCTCGGGATCGCCGCCTAAATCGGCAGATTGGCTCGGTTTGTACTCCGGCAAAGCATCGCAAATGTTTTGGACGCAGACGCCATCTTGAAGTTGGGGCTGATCAAAGAAAGCGTCGGAACAGACAGCCACCGAGTTCAGATTCGGCGCGGTCCGCTCAGCACTTCCGTTCTGCAGATCGGCGCTCATGCCTGCCCTCCCTCGCTCCAAAACATGTTTTGAACTCGGTCTTCGTCAATCAGGGTCTGAATCACTCCCCCGCCGTGCGGCTGTAAACATCGTGGGTCGCGAGCAATGCCGGCCAGAATGACGGCGCAAGCCGCGCAATACACCAAGTCCGATCCTCTTAATCGCAGCCATAATCCGCCGCAGCGCTCACAATATTTGAGTTCCATCTGAATGCTGTTTTCATCCATCAGTTCCATATAAGCCTCCATTGCGAAGCAAAAAAGGCCCTGCACCGCATTGCGGTTACAGGGCCCGTTTCTCTTACGACGACCTGTTTATCTATTCAATTAGGAAAACTGGCGCGCCACGCGGAATCAGGTTGCAGAACTGTGCCGGAAGTATCCTTCCTCATATCCCGACTTAAGTACTTTCCCGTTCTGCACGATGACGCTCACCTTGCCGTTGAAGCGAATCTCCGAGAGCAGGCGTAGGATGGCGGACGATAGCACCTCTGCAGCGCGGATTTTACGGCGGAACTCGGCGAAACCGGCGTCTTCGACTCCACGTGGTACATCAGACATTCGACTCCTTCTTTTCTCCCCTCGAAAAGAAACTGAGTTATAGAGTGCAGTGATCGTATAGCTCATAGTTTTGTAACGTCAAGGGAAGCTCACACGCAATATCTTTCCCTTGCGTTGCTAGGATTTGCAGACTGCAATAGCCATATCGTGCCATGGCAGGCAATGCACTTTGTTTGTGGATAAAGGTGGAAATGCTTGCCCTGCCGCGCGGCAAAATATCAGCATTAATTACAAGCTGTTGACAGCGCAAGAATAATAGCAATACGCTATAGAAACAGTGGTATACTTCCCTGCGTGAAATTCAAAAGTCTGCAGGAAAATCTTCGCAAGGCGCTTTGGGAACGGATTGAGGAAGGCGAACTCACCGGACTGAAACTCGCCTCCCAGACTGGCTTCCGGCAAGCTCACATTTCGAATTTCTTGAACCGGAAACGCAGTCTCAGCCTGGAAGGAATGGACCGGGTGCTGAGCGTGCAGCACCTGTCCATACTGGATCTGCTCGATCCTGCGGAGGTCAATAAGCGAGCCAGCATTCCACCGCCCAGCGAAGATGAGTTCGAAAACGTATTCGTGGTTGAGGGCAGCATAGCCGCCACTCAGCCGCTTATCATGAGCATGAATGTGCTTGAAATCCACAAGTTCAAGCGTGGTTTCCTTCGCAAGCTGCGTTCCGATATGCACAGCAAACGCAGTGACTGGGAGCGCTTTGTAGCCATCAAGATCGACGCCGGCGATGGCATGAGCATGTATCCGCGCCTTTTGCCCGGCGCAACGGTGCTCATAGATCGTCATTACAACTCGCTCCAGCCTTACCGCAAGGGCGAGCTGAATATGTATGCCGTGTACAACAAGAATGCTTGCATCGTAAGGTATGTTGAAATAGCCGGCAAAAACCTTGTGCTCCGCCCACATAATCAGGCGTATTCCGTTGAGGTTATACCTTTTGCCGAGGGAGAAGGACTCGCCGATTATGTCGTGGGCAGAGTCTGTCACGTAGGGATCGAGACCTGAATCCCTACTCAAACCGGGGCGTACTCAATCCAGGTCGCCAAACCACCCACTTGTACACTCACTGAGGGTAATCCTTAGTAACCATACGGATTGGAGTGTCCAGCCGTACAATGACCGTGTCCGAATGGCCGTCCCAGGCCTGCCCGGCCGAACAGGTGTGCGATCGTCATCTGTTCTGCCCGGTCCGGGAAGATGCACGGAACTGGAGTCGGGAACTATATGGCGTTTGGTTTCGGTTTCAACAAGCAAAAGGTTCTGAGCTCTGCGGAGAAGTTCGTCCAGCAGGGCAAAATCCAGAACGCCATCTCCGAGTACGAAAAGGTCCTCAAAGCTGACGCCAAAGACCTCACCGTGATGAACACCGTGGGCGACCTCTATGCGCGCCTCGGTGAAAATGACAAGGCTGCCGAATGCTTCAAGAACGTTGGTGATGCCTATGCCGGCCAGGGTTTCACGGTTAAGGCGATCGCGATGTACAAAAAGCTCGGCAAGCTCAAGTCCTCCACCGAATCCGTACTGCGCCTTGCCGAACTCTACACTCAACAGGGTCTGTTCAACGACGCACGCGCTCAATACCTGCAGGTTGCAGAGGAATTTCTCAAGTCTGGCAAGGCCGATCAGGCCATAAGAATTTTCCAGAAGACGCTGGAAATGGATCCAGAGAATGTCCCCATGCGCATGCGCCTGGCGGAAGCTTACGTCAAGATGGGGAAGAAAGATGATGCCTGGCAGCTGCTGAGCACCGCGGCGGAGACTCTGCGGACCAAAGGCCAGCTCGCCGCGGCCAACGAAATTCTCCAAAAGATGCTGAAGCTCGATCCGGAGAACAGCTATGCGCTGGTTCTGCGCGGTCGCGCATCGGTCGAAGCTGGAGATTTCCCGGCCGCCATCGAGTGCCTGAGCAAGGTGCCTGACCTCGATAACAACGCCGAAGGGCTCCGCGCCCTCTTCCAAGCCTACTTACAAACCAAGCGCTTCGACGATGCATCGGCTCTCGTACAAAAGCTCGCAAATGTTCACGACGATGTCTCGGTCGTCTTTGAATATGCGAATGCGCTGGCTGATGCTCAGCGTTTCCGCGACGCGCTGAAAGTTTATACGGACTTCTCCGATCGTCTGCTTCGGACCGATTCCGCCAAGCTGTTCGAAGCCGTTCGCAGCTTGCTCGGCTACGTAAAGGACGACCCCGAACTTCTCGAAATGGTACTGGCGATCTTTCAAAAGGGCGGCGAGACCACCCAGTTCACGGATATTTACGAGCTGTTGGCGCACGGATATGTACAATCCGGCGAACTCGAGAAAGCTCGCGAATATTACAAGAAGCTCATGCAACTGGAGCCCGCCAACCAGATGCATGCCAGCAATTATCAGCAAGTTTCAGACAAGATCGGGACGGGCGAAACATCTCACCTGATCACCGCCGAAGAAGGCGCAAGCCTGGTCGATGAACTTGAGGCAAGCGCTCCCTTCATCGAGCAGCGCTATGAAGATGACATCGCCCTAGCGGTCAAAGCAGCGTTGACTGATGCGGAGTTGTTCATTTCTTACAACATGCCGGCCAAGGCGCTTGATCCGCTGATTGCCGCCTTGCCGAAAGCGCCGCGGGACCTGCGCCTGAATCAGAAGCTGGCAGCATTGCACACACGCGCGGGACGCTTCGCCGAGGCTGCCGTCTGCTGCCGCACCCTCGAAAGCATTTATCACGATGCCGGCCACGCCGACGAGGCCTCACGCTACAGCGATCTGGCCGCCAAGTACGAACAGCGTACCGGTTCGACCGGAACGGCCGCCGCAACGCCGGCCGCCCCCGCAACCGCTCACGCTCCTGCGCCTGTGACCGAGATGCCAGTCGTGCAAGCGTCCGTGCAGGAATTTGAAATTTCGGCTCCTGCGCCGGGGCACTCGGCGGAAGAAACCGAACATTCCGTCGCCGCTGATGTGCATCAGCAGCAGCACGCTGGTGCTTCGGGTTTGTTCTTCCATGCTGGAACATCGGTTCAGTCCGCACCGCCGGCGGAAGAGTTCTCCATTGCTACACCAGAAGTATCGGCAGAGCCAGAAAGCGGAGGCGGATGGGAACAGGACTTTTCGGTCGAAGCGCCCGCAGCCTCTGATCAGGAAGAGCACAAAATTGAGCAAGCCTCGCCCGCTGCGCACGAGCCTGCCGTCGCGGAACCGGCTCAGCCTCAACCGGCAGCTGCGCCGGCCGTTAATCTGGATGAATCAATCGAAGAAGTTCGCTTCTACCTCGGTCAAGGCATGGTTCCGCAAGCGGAAGAAGTGCTTGAGAAGTTGGAAGCGCTCGCGCCGGGCGCTCCCGAGCTTGCCGTTTTACGCCTTGGGATCGAATCTGCCAAGGAACAGGTTTCAGGCGTCCGCGTAGGCGAACCAGAGGTCTCGATCGACGACTCGCAGGAGATCGATACCACCGAAGCTCTCGCCCAAGAGCCTGAACCCGCTGTCCACGCCAGCGCGCAACCGCAACCCTGGCCCGGCCAACCTGCGGACCTAAAGCCTGCAGAACCTGAGCCGGCGGTGCCCGTCGTGACCAGTTCGGCTACCCCGACCAAGACTTCTGAGTTCCAGGAACCCTCTCCAGCTCCGCCCGTACCCGAGAAGAAGTTTATAGCGGGAACTCTCGACGCATTCGTCGCCGATCTGGAAGCCTCGCTCGGAAATGATTTTCTGGCCGAGGAAGCGTCCGCAAGCGCACCCGAAGTTCCGCACGCTGCACCAGCACCCAGCGTGCCTGTTGCCGCTAAGCCGGTTGCGCCTCCGCCACCTGCGCCTGTGCAGCCGCAGCAGCCGCAAGTAGCTGCTCGTGCAGAAGCGCCCATTGCCCGAGCTGCCGCTGCTTCGGCCGGAGTCGGCGTGACTCAACCGCATGTCCCGCAGATTGCGCCGGCACATGCCCCAGCATCGCCGCTCAAGATTGATCCGTCATTAAGCGTCGATTTGTCGAGCATGTTCGGCGAGCTCAAGCAGGAACTCGAACACGACACCGCCACTGCCGACGAAGATCCCGAAACGCACTACAACCTCGGGGTGGCCTTCCGCGAAATGGGATTGCTCGACGAAGCCATCGGCGAACTGCAGAAAGTTTGCCAGTTCATCGAGCGCGGACACACCTTCCCGCACGTCATTCAGGCCTACACCTGGTTGGCACAGTGCTTCCTCGATAAAGGTGTACCGGAGGTCGCCGCGCGCTGGTACGAGAAGGCACTAAAGATTCCTGGCTTGGACCAGGAAAGCCGCACCGCGCTTCACTATGAGCTTGCGGCCTCACTGGAAGGCGCCGGGAACAAGCAAGCGGCGTTGAACAACTTCCTCGAGGTTTACAGCAGCAACATCGATTATCGCGATGTCGCTGAGCGCATCAAGGCCCTCCGGTCGTAAAATAACTTAATGGATGTGAATCGACCGGCGCATAAACAGTCTTTACGCGGGAGCTCGGCGTGAGCACAGAGCCGAGAATAGTCCCGCCAGCTACATCTTCCGATCCGGCGGTAATTCGCGGCGAGTCCGCGCCTAAACTACCGACGAAGGAAGAAAAGCTGAGAGGATTGGAGCTGTGGTTCTACCGGATTCGGGCGCTGTTGTTCGTGACGGTATGCGCCACGTTTGGGGTACTGCTCATAATTCTGCCGTGGACGCCGAAGTGGACCGACAGTCCATTCCTGCTGACTTCTCCGGGATTGCGCGATTTTGTCTCCGCCGGATTTGTCCGCGGAATCGCGACCGGATTAGGAATTTTGGACCTTTGGGTCGGATTCTGGGAGGCAATTCATTATCACGAAGCTCCGAAAGGCAATAGCTAGTGGACACTGATCCGTGAGATTATCTGCGCTAACATTCCCAGTCCAACGATGAAGAGAGCCTGCCTTGCAATGTTGAAACCCGAATGCCGACACCACCACATTCGTTGACACTAACCACTAGCCACTGACCACCGATGAGCAAGCCACCTGAAAAAATCGCACCACTCGCCTACGAGAATCCGGAGTTTCTGAACAGCCCCGACGGACGCGTTCTTCGGATTATGTCGGAGTACGTTGAGCCGTTAGCGCGTTTCCGTCACGAACAGATCCAGGACACGGTCGTCTTTTTTGGATCGGCCCGCTTTCACAGCCTCGAAGACGCGCAAAAAACAATGCAAAGCGCGAGTTCATCTAACGAGGACGGCAAACGAAAGTTGGCGGAAGCGGGTGTCAATATGGCTCGCTATTACGAAGATTCCCGCCGCATGGCTTTTCTTTTGAGCCAATGGGCTTCGCAAATTCCAGCCCGCAGACGTCGTTTCGTGGTCACAACGGGTGGCGGGCCAGGGATTATGGAGGCGGCGAACCGTGGTGCCCGCGAGGCCGGCGCTAAAACCATCGGACTGAATATTCGACTGCCGTTTGAGCAATACCCCAATCCGTACATCACGCCATCACTGAATTTTGAGTTCCACTACTTCTTCATGCGCAAGTTTTGGTTCGCATACCTCGCCAAGGCGCTCGTCATTTTCCCCGGCGGCTTCGGCACCATGGACGAACTTTTCGAAATCCTCACGCTGGCGCAAACTCAGAAACTCGCAAAGAAAATTCTGGTGGTGATCTACGGCCGCGAATACTGGGACCGGCTGATCAATTTCCAAACCATGGTTGATGCTGCTGCCATTTCCGCGAAGGACCTGGAGCTCTTCAAAATCGTCGATAACCCGGAGGAAGGCTTCGAATTCCTCCGCGATGGTTTGACGAAATACCACCTTGGCCCCGAGCGACCGAGGCACGTCGCGGAAGTCGTCCCCGAAATCGCGAAAACAAATCCATGACGCGCCCCTCTACGATTCACCGCTCTTAAGGATCGCCGGGCCGACAAGAGCTAAATCAGGAAATTACGGCTCGCGCCGTCCCAAGCCCTTAGTGTTGATCGTGATCGTGGTCATGATCATGATTGTGGCGCCAGTCCCAGTAGCGCTGCTGGTCTTCTTTCGACAGGTGTTTGTAGTCGCGATTGACGTGGTTCTCCGTTGACCACTGCTGGTAATAAACCACTTCGTTATGGTTCCAGCGGTGATAATCGTTGTGGTCGGCATCGTAATAGCGATGCGCGCAGCCCGCCGTCAACAGCATCACTCCGAGAACGGCGGACGAGAGAAGATACCCCAGAAAGCCGAAGCGAGAAGCCATAACTGCCCTCCTTACCTTTCGTAAACACAAGTGACGGTGGTTGGTTGCGGAAGAGCAGATCGGTGTTGCTTTTTGCATTTGCGAATTTGCCGGAGCATTCTAAGTGAAAGACTCGATGTCCAAAGTCCCCTGAACTGCGCCCTGTGGATTTCTACCATTTTTTCCGCGACCTTCCACAAGCAAGTTCCATCGTCCACAGTTTTCGCACAGCGCCGGGGCAAATTCTGATTGCCCAATTTTCCCGAATGCGAGACATTGCATTCACTGCAGGCGTGAATGTCACGCTGCCAGTGATCGCGAAAGCCGGTTCTGCGGCAGTGCTCCTAAGCTCTCGTTCAGCAAGCTGAAAAGCTAAGTTGGGCGAAGCTCTACGGAAAGCTGCCGGGCGGTTCCCAAACGTGAAAGCGTTACGGGTACCCGGGCGTTGCGGCCTCCTCAGAACAACGGTCTCGCCTAGCGGGACTGCAACCGGCAAGCGCGGTTCCATGCGCCGCACCGGCGGGTGCGCGCGTTCCGCGAGTTCAGCTCCGCTTAGAAGAACGTCGCCACGCGGCGTTTCAATGAAGCTGGAGCGAATCGCGGAAAGGGCAGGCCCTTTGCGGTGTCAAAGGGAAAGTGGGATTCACGCAGCAAATGCGGTTCGGGTGGCTGGCCCGGACCGCATTTTTGTTTGGTAATTGGTCGCTAGTCGTTGACCGTGCGTCGTTAGCGTCGGCTGATCGTCATGAACATTTCGGCATCGGACAAATTTCTGGGCGTTCCTCCAACTCGCGTGAGCTCCGTTTGTCATTGCATTAAAGACTAATGTTCGCTTATTATTCGCCCAGGCGGATTAAGCATTGGCAAGATAGCGGCAATAACCACCTAGGGCACGAAGTTTCACGAAGACGCGAGAGAACTTCGTGCAACTTCGTGACCTTCGTGGTTGGTTCTCTTAATGATCGCTGAAGATTGCAATTCTGAATCCGCAGAAAATCGGTTTGGGATTTGTTTTCCAAAGAAGTTCCAGTCCTCCACAAGCTTCGTACGCGTACCATCACGTTCACGTCACGCGAATTCTTGACATTGGGTGAGAACTAGTTGGCGACCACTGATTACATCTCCGCGCAGGCGCTTCCCGCGAACGTCGAGGCCGAGCGCTCGATCCTCGGCGCGATTCTTCTCGACAATCTTGCCTACAATCAGGCAGCCGAGCACCTGAAGCCGGAAGATTTCCTGCTCGATTCCCATCGCCGCATTTACGCGCGCATGGTCGATCTTTCGGAAGCTTCGCATTCTATCGATCTGATCACGCTTTCCGAACAACTTGCACGCAACGGCGAACTTGAAACCATCGGCGGTGCGGCCTACGTTTCCGGATTGCTCGACGGGGTCCCCGACCGGCCCAGCATTGAGAACTACATCAAGATCGTGCGCGACAAGGCTCTGCTACGGGCGCTGATCCACACTGCGACCGCCGCCATCGCCCGCGCTTCCGAACAAAGCGACGCGGCGGAAGAGATCCTGAACGACACCGAAGCTCAGATTTTCCAGCTCTCGGAGAAGCGCATTGGCCGCGGCTTCATGGGCGTGCCGGAGATCGTGCGCGAATCGTTCGGCTCGATTGACGCCCTGCTGCAGCGCGGCCAGCGGATCACCGGCCTCGAAACCCACTTCGGCGAGTTGGATTCAATGACCTGCGGCCTGCAGCGGGCCGATCTGGTCATCATCGCCGCACGCCCCTCGATGGGCAAAACCGCATTCGCCATGAACATCGCCGAGAACGCCGCCATCGAGGACAAGAAAACCGTCGCGGTGTTCTCGCTCGAAATGTCGAAAGAGGCCCTGCTGCAACGAATGTTGTGCTCCGTCGCCAAGGTCGATTCGCACCGTTTCCGTACCGGTTCCTTCTGGCAGGACGACACGCGGAAAATTCAGCGTGCCATGGAAAGGCTGCTCGAAGCGCCGATCTTTATCGACGACACCCCCGGTATCTCAGTCAGCGAGATGCGCGCCAAGGCGCGGCGCCTGCAGCAATCCCGCGGTGCTCTCGACCTGATCATCATCGATTACCTGCAGCTTATGTCGGGCGGGGGCAAGCGGTACGAGAACCGGACCCAGGAAGTCTCGGCCATTTCCCGCGGCCTGAAGGCCCTGGCCAAGGAGCTTCACGTCCCATTGGTAGCCCTCTCTCAGCTCAGCCGTGCTCCCGAAAGCCGCGGCGGCGACCATCGGCCGCAGCTTTCCGACCTGCGCGAGTCCGGCTCGATCGAGCAGGATGCCGATGTGGTCATCTTCATTTTTCGGGAGGAAGTTTACCGGCAAGACGATCCCGACCTCGAAGGCCGCGCCGAGTTAATCATCGGCAAACAGCGCAATGGCCCGATTGGGAAGGTTAGTTTGGCATTCCAGAAGAACTTCACTTCGTTCGCCGACCTCGCGCCCGATAGCATGGGACCGCCCGAGTAATCGATAGAAATTCATCCTGACAAGACAGTATTGATTTATTTGATCGCCGATCCTGTGGAAAGATTGTGGAATGCTGCGCTCAAATTTCGGCGCTCCTCAAAACCGACCACTCGGTCGGATGGCACGTTCGTGGCAGTCCATTGCAAGTTGCTGTCCAGCACCTAATTAGGTGCATGCCTGTAAAACGTGCACGTAAGTTTCTGAAATTACAAAGCTTTAATATTTCAAAAAGTTTTGCACATCCCGCCTGGTGGAAATCTCTTCCTCCGAGCAAGAACACGCCCTCGCCTTTCGCAGAACGCATTTAATCGCCTGACCTAAGTTACGTCTAAGGACGAAAGTAATCTTCCGATCATTACTTGCCTGCGGCGACGATTGGATTCCGCCGAGGGGGGAACGATGCAAGTTGTAAGAAAGAGATGTTTACCGCTGTTTGTCTGCCTGATTGCCGTGGCCTTGTTGGCTACCCTATCTCAAGCGCAAAAAACGCCGGGGATAACTGAGTCAACCATCCGCATTGGATCCTGCTCCGCGCTCTCGGGGCCGGCGTCGTTTCTGGGCATTCAGACGCAGTTAGGCGCGCTGGCTTACTTCCATCTAATCAACGACCAAGGCGGCGTCAATGGCCGCACCATCGAACTGAAATCCCGCGATGACGGCTACGACCCTGAGCGAACTTCCACGTGTTTCGACGACCTGCTCAAAGACAACGTCTTCGCCATGGGCTTTTTCGTGGGCACGCCCACGGCGGCGAAATACATTCCCATGGCCGAATCGGCAAAGATTCCCGTCGTTGGGCTGTTCACCGGCGCGCAAATGCTTTACGAGCCGCTAAAGCACGAGATCATCAACGTCCGCGCTTCGTATTTCGACGAGACCCGCGAGCAGGTCGATTCGCTCTGGCGCATTCGCGGCGTGCGAAAGATCGCCGTCATTTATCAGGACGATGCTTTCGGGAAGACGGTACTCGAGGGAGTGCAACGAGCTTTGGCCAGGCATCAGTCGGCACCGGTTGCTCTCGGCACCTTCCAGCGCAATACGTTGGACATTTCGGCAGGTTTGAAAGCCGTCCGCGAGGCCAGGCCGGAAGCCGTAATCGTGGTTGGACCCTACGCGCCGATGGCGGCGATTCTCAAGGAAGCGGATGCCTCAGGCTGGCATCCGCTGTTTTTGACCGTCTCGTTCGTCGGCACCGAGGGTCTGATCCGGGCGGCGGGCTCCGACGCCGATGGAGTCGTGGTCACCCAAGTGGTTCCTGCTTACGACCGCACGGACCTGCCGACGATCAGGCTCTATCGGAATGCACTGGATAAATACATGTCCGGCACCTCGCCGAGTTTCGTGAGCCTGGAAGGATTTGTTGACGCCATGGTGGTGGTCGAAGGCCTGAAAGCCGCGGGACGAGATCTGACGCGGGAAAAGTTCATTTCCGCAATCGAATCGCTCCACAATTACGATATTGGGCTGGGGCGCGGCTTCGCCCTCACCTACGGGCCGCGAAATCACAAGGGGTTGGATTCGGTTTATGCCACGATTATTCACAATGGGCGAGCCGAAGTAATCACAGATTGGAACACTCTGCAAGGCGGCAGAGAGACGAACGTAGCTCTGCAGTAGTGAAATTCCGAGTGGGGTCGAACAGTTCCTTCGCGGAGAGTCTTGATGAACTGGCGCCCGATGCAGGGCCTTGCTGCCGCTTACCCACTTGCTTCAGCGGACGCCTTTTTACGAACTAGCGATTCTTGGCTTTATCGCGCGCGATCGAACGGCTGATGCGGTTCTGCTGACGGTTCAAGCCGCGTTGCTCCGGCTTTGTCAGATGACCGTTGTTCTTCGCCATGTCAGCCTTCTCGCGATTCTGAACGCTGGATTCGCGGGCTTCCAGACGCGAGGTCTGCCCGGGAGTCAGCGTGCCATTCTTCACCCCATTGGCAATGCGCCGCTGCTGGATACCTTGGCGGGCATTCACTTCATTCACGCGCGGATGACCGGGATCAACCACCCCCGGCCCGGCGCCTTGTTGCGCAGTGGCGGACCCAACCAACATCAATCCCCCAACCGCAAGGACCGCTAGCGAACTGCTGATTTTGTTCTTCATGCGAGGTACAAACCCTCCCCGCAAAGATTAGTTCTGGGTTGCTGGCGAAACGAGGTTACGAAGGTGGCAAGGCCTTGGTGTACGGGAGCTGGAAGATGGTTAGCTGGGGTGGTTACGAGGACCAATTAGTGGAACTACTGCGCCTTCCAATCGAGGGCATAGATATCCTGCGCTCCCGTGTCGCGCAATAGCAGAGGCGAATCATCCGGAGCAAGGCCCAGCCACAGCCCTAAATATCCCGTTCGGCGAAAGCTCTTGAGGTCGGCCACGCGTTCCAGTTTGTGGTCGCGAATTCTGACTCGCATAACCGAGGGCTGATCTTCTTCGTGCAAAAAATAAACGTAGTTGCTGTCCTTCGACCAATTGTTGAACGCGCACGATATGGCTGCGAGTTCCTGCCATTGTTGTGTATTGAAGTCGAAAAGCATCAGGCTGGCGCCATTATGCGTGAAGGCAGCGATGTAGCGCCCGTTTGGTGACCAGCGCGGCGAAAAAAGACCCTTCGAGCCGGACAATGCCGACACCGTGTGAGTCTTGAGATCGAGGATCTGAATAACTGCGTCAGCATTGGACACGGACCCGCCAAACACAATTCTTGTTCCATCGGGTGACCAGGTCGTGTCCCATTCCGCACCGGGATTTTCCGGAATCAATTGATCGGGGGTTCCCCCATCAGCGGAAACTATGTACATCTTCGTCGGCTTGCCGGCTGAGAAGGCATAAAAAACAATTTGCTTGCCGTCGGGCGACCAGTCGGGAAGCATTGGCGTGAGAGGTGGATATGTAAGTTGCATTCGGTTACTGCCATCAATGTTGCTCCTCCACAACTGGCCTTCGGGAAATGTGACATAGGCCACCCATTGACCATCGCGCGAGAAACGAACACTGTCAGCGGATATTCCGGAAAGAAAGGGAACAAATTCCCCTGACTTGACGTCGTAGCGGCTCAGCTCGCCCCGGCGAAGGCGGCCCGTTACGAACAATTTCTTGCCGTCCTTGCTTGGAATGGGGTCGAAAAAATCCATTGCGCCGGTGGTCAGCTGTACCGGAGACGGATTGTGTTTTTTAAGCAGACCGGTTTTTTCTTCGAGCGCCCAGATGTTGTTTTGCGCGCGAAAAACAAAATACTTCGCGTCCGGCGTCCACTTCCCACAACACTGATCGCGAGCTGTCAGCCAACCGGGAAACAGTTGGTGTGAATCCTTGCCGTCCGCCGAAACCTGCCAAATCGCGCCCAAAAAGCGGGTGCCGAGCGCTGTCACTGTGAATCGGATCTGTGAGCCATCGGGCGACCAGGCTACGTCGTTGAGTCTGTTTTTCGGGTCTTGCGCGGAGAACAACTTGTGTGGCTCCGAACCATCACTTTTAGCCACAAAGAGGTCGGCGAAATCGGAATATGCGAGACTCTGGCCGTCAGGGGACCATGCTCCGGACTCGCCGAAAGCATCTCCAAGCTTTCGGGCAGCTCCGCCGAGGGCCGGAATGGACCAAAGCGCTCCTCGGAATGAGGTCTGGCCCAGTTCATCTGCAACCAGAAGGTTCGATCCATCGGGGGAAACCGATAGTAACGACATGATGGCTTTCGGGGCTGAGATCCGGGCTATTTCGCCTCCGGTGACGGATACTTGCGAGATCGCGTTCCTTGATGGCGGTAGTTCGGAAAGAAAGAGGCGGGCGCCATCCGTGCCGACCAAGCCCTTGGCATTCCCGTCGGTGGTAATCGGAACATAACCTGAGACCTGCGGAGGCGGCGAAGGACGACACTGCAGGTACAGAAGAATCGCAACCGCGACCAGCACCCCTGCGCCGGCGATTCCCCACTTCTTCCAGATGGATTTTGAGGCGAGTGGGAGCTTGGCAGAGCTCCGAATAGCGCTTCCCTCGGTAGCAGACGCGGCGGCAATTGCAACTGTCGAATGTCCGGAGCTCGTATCGCGCTTGAGACGCTTCAAATCGGCGCGCATCTCGGCGGCGCTTTGATAACGCACGTCGCGATCTTTTTCGAGGGCCTTGTTGATAATCCGCTCCAGCTCCGCAGGTAATTCTGGATTGGCACGGCTCGGCGGTGCGGGTGCTTTGTTGAGAATCGAGTTGAAGAGGGCCGCCGATGTTTCTCCGCGGAACGCAGGTCCGCCTGTAGCAGCTTCGTACAATACAGCGCCAAAGGAAAAAAGATCGGTGCGGCCGTCGAGGTCCTTTCCCAGAGCCTGCTCCGGTGACATGTATGCCGCCGTGCCGAGAGCGCTGCCTGGACTCGTGAGATGTTGCTCGCTGATGGTGGCGAGACTAGCGACAGCTTTTTCGGCGACAACGTTCACTTTGGCGAGACCGAAGTCGAGGATTTTGGCGTGCCCGCGGTCGGTGATGAACAAATTCGCTGGCTTAATATCGCGATGAACAATTCCCTTGGTGTGGGCAGCATCAAGCGCGTCGGCAATTTCGATGGCGAAATCCAGCAATCGCTCGGTTTCGAGGTGCCGGCCAATAATTACCTCGCGAAGCGCCTTGCCCTCGAGAAACTCCATGACGATGAAAGGGCGCCCCTGATCCTCGCCGATCTCGTGAATGGTACAGATATTAGGATGATTCAGCGCTGATGCTGCGCGTGCCTCGCGGCGGAAGCGATCGAATGCCGGCTGATTGGCGGCGACATCGTCGGGCAGGAACTTGATCGCGACAAAACGGCCCAGCTGTGTGTCTTCGGCTTTGTACACCACGCCCATTCCGCCGCCACCTAGTTTGTGGACGACGCGGTAATGAGAAATGGTCTGATCAATCATGGGCGACGCAGGAGGGCCAACGGTGCCACCATGCTACGCAGCCGATGCGAGGAAAGTCAACGGAGGAAGGGGAACTGGATTTCGTTGAGCGTTGGCGCACACACAAATTTCGAGGTCCATGGTTCAAATAAAAAAGGTGGCCAGTTTGGCCACCCCTTGCTGAACGCTGAATCATTACGCCGGCGCCGGGTGTTCTCCGCCCTTGGCAATTCCCGGGCGCCCGGGTTCTGGCTTAAGCACCTGCTGCACGCCATCATCGCCCTTGGATGGTGGCACGATCTTGGGCAGCTCTTTGCCTTCGATAATCATTTTGATCTCGTTGGCATCGAGAACTTCGCGTTCCAGCAACGCCAGCGCGATCCGCACCAGCGTGTCATGATTCGCGGCAAGAATGCCCTTCGCAGTTTCGTATCCTTTGCCGACCAGCCGCTTCACTTCTTCGTCGATCTTGATCGCTGTAGCTTCGCTGTAATCGCGGTGCTGGGCAATTTCGCGGCCGAGGAAAATCTGCTCTTCTTTTTTGCCGAAGGTGAGCGGGCCCAGGTCGCTCATGCCGAACTCGCATACCATCTTACGGGCCATTTCGGTGGCGCGCTCAATGTCATTACCGGCGCCCGTGCTCATCTGGTTGAGAAAGAGTTCCTCAGCCAAACGCCCCCCCATCATGATGGCGATCTCGGTCTCAAGATATTCCTTGGTGTAATTGTGCTTATCATCGATCGGCAGTTGCATCGTCACGCCGAGCGCCATTCCACGCGGAATAATCGTCACCTTGTGCAGAGGATCGGAGTTCGGCAGCTTCGCCGCAACCAGCGCATGTCCGGCCTCGTGATATGCCGTCACCTTCTTTTCTTCTTCTGAGAGCAGCAGCGACTTGCGCTCCACGCCCATCAGCACTTTGTCTTTCGCCAGCTCGAAATCGTACATGAGCACGGCTTTGCGGTTCTGCCGCGCCGCGGCCAATGCGGCTTCGTTCACCATGTTGGCTAAATCCGCGCCGGAGAAGCCCGGTGTGCCGCGAGCCAGAACTTGAAGATCCACGTCATCGGCGAGGGGAATCTTGCGGGTGTGCACACGCAGGATTTCTTCACGTCCGCGCACATCAGGCCGGTTCACAACCACGCGGCGATCAAACCGTCCCGGCCGCAGCAGCGCCGGATCGAGAACATCAGGCCGGTTCGTTGCCGCCATGAGGATGACGCCTTCGTTCGATTCGAAGCCGTCCATTTCAACCAGCAGTTGGTTCAAAGTCTGCTCGCGTTCATCGTGCCCACCGCCTAGGCCAGCCCCGCGGTGACGGCCAACTGCATCGATTTCATCGATAAAGATGATGCAGGGTGCATTCTTCTTTCCC
>DATIYR010000310.1:0-10522 GCA_035517535.1 Terriglobales bacterium | reverse complement strand
GTGATCCTGTATACGCCTTCGCCGGTTTACCGGATGAACTATCCAGAGATGGTCGATCGACGACGGCCGGTGGGCGAGAACCCGCCCAATGGGCTGATCGTCAGTTATTACTTAAAAAATGCGCCGAAGGGCGAAATCACGCTCGACGTTCTTGACAGCTCAGGCAGGGCCATTCGCCACTATTCCAGCAAGCCCAGCAACAAGTCTGAACAGCCGCCGGAATGGCCCGATCTCGAAGCTCCTCCGGAGTTGCTGCCGACAAGTGCGGGCATGAATCGCTTTCCCTGGAACCTGCGCTATAACAGTCCAACGGAAATTCCCGGCGCTTTTTATGCTGGGAACGGGCCGGAAGGACCCATCGTTCTGCCGGGCACCTACACGCTCAAGCTAACGGTTGATGGCAGAAGCTACAATGCGACTGCCGAGGTGAAGCTCGATCCGCGCGTTCATATTTCCGAGGCCGACCTGCAAAAACAGATCGATCTTGAAATGAAGGTGCGCGATGACATCGAAGCCCTGCACGTTGCCGTAAACCAAATTCGTGGCGTGCGCTCGCAACTGGAGGTTGTGAAAAATCGCTATGAAGAGGCGGGTGACCGGGGCAAGACGACGGTCACTGCGATCGAGGATTTAAACAAGAAAATGGACCCGGTCGAGCAGGCGATGATACAGGTGAAGCGAAAAAGCTCGGAGGGAAATCTCGAATATCCCAATATGCTGAATGCGCAATACGAAACTTTCCGGCTGTTCGTCGAAAACGCAGACGCCGCCCCAACACAGTCTGAACTCGATGTTTTTGACGGTCTGCATGGTCGGCTGGAAAAGCAGTTAGCTGCATGGAAGGAGATCGAATCGACCGATGTGCCGGCAATGAATGAGCAGGTGCGCAAGGAAAGCATTTCGCTGATCGAGGTGCCGTCGGGCAAAGAGTAGCGGGGCAAGTTAGTTCAGATCAAGTCCCCACGCGTTGCTGGTTCCGGCTGGCTCATTCATGGCGACCCATTTTCCGTTCGGAGAAGGAATCGCCCAGTAATCGCACCCGCAAAGCGTCGGGAACGTGCCCCCTCGCAACACATGAACGGCCCCGTCGAGCGCCACTCGCAGCAGGGCGATATGCCCGGCCCGATTCAAGGTTCCGACGAACATGCTTTTGCTGTCGGTTGCCCAATCGACTGTGGTTAGGCCGGTCCATCCTTTCACTTGAAATTTTCGGGTCGTGCCTTTCTTAATGGAGTACAAGGTCATGCTGCCGTTATCCGGGGAATAAGGCAGAATCGTCAAATGAGCTCCGTCAGGCGAGAGTCCCCAGTTTACCGGCGCGTCGCTGTCGATGCGCGTCAGCTCTGATTTCATTCCTGTCTTTGGATCGAAGCGAAAGAATATTTCGTGTTGCCCATCGACCGTATTGATCATGCAGAAATTCGCCGGCTCTCGTGTGCACTCGAGATTTCCCATCCCTCCGGCTTCTGTGTCCGTTATCTTCCGTGAGACGCCGCCGCTCAGCGGCACAGCAAGAATCGAACCCAGTCCGTAGTCTGGCGTGTCTTGAGGCACGGAGATGTAGAGAACCTCGGTCCCATCGGGACTTAAGCGAGGCAGACCGAGGCTCTCCTTACTTGAGGCCAGAAGTTCGGGCTGGGTTTGATCGACCTTCTGTTTGAAAATTTCCGAATGACCGTTGCGATCGGAGGAAAACAGAACCGTCTTGCTATCGGATGTCCATGCCGTTGGCAGGTCCTTGCTTTCTTCAAGCGTCATACGCCGGACATTCACAAGATGATTTCCGTCTGGCGACAGCTGCCCCAGGAACACGTGACCGGTCCACGCGTTTTTCAAAAGCGCCAGATGTTTCCCATCAGCACTTGAGCTGACAGTGGAAATCCACCCGGGGCTGCCCGTCAGTCGCATGGGATTTCCTGACAGTTCGCCGTTCGTATTGACCGGTCTTGCCCACACATTGCTGTCCCGCTGGTTCGGGAGCTTCTCGCGTAGGGTGTAAATCAAACGGCCCGGCAACCACTGCAGCGCCGGGCCAAGATTCTTGTCGGACAAAACAGTCTCTAACTCCGACTGGCCCAGCACGGCAATCTGAATGGTTGCGCGCTCGGCCACATGCCCACCCCACTCCATCAGCGTGTACGCCAGATGTTTGCTGTCGGGTCCCCAGGCAACCGCTCCGATAGCGCTGTCGCTGATTGGAGATACGAGCCTGGTTGGATTGCTGCCATCCGAATCCATGGTCCAGATTTCGGTGCCAAAATCTCCCCAATCGGGGCTGCCGCGAAGCGCAACGATATGCCGCCCATCCGGCGAGACAGAACCCGACAAAGCTGCTCCCATTAGCTTGCGCGGGGTTCCGCCGTAAATCGAAACGCTCCATAATCCCCGATCTTTATCCTGCGCTTCCCCGCCGCCGATCAGCAGGTGAGCGCCATCCGGGAACCATCCCACAGGGATAGCAAAAAACCCTGGCGGCATGGGAATCGCATGAGTCTCCCCTGTGCGGATCAGCTTCAAATACAACCCGGTTGCGTCCGAGTAGGCCAGATACTTTCCATCCGGAGAAATAGTCGCGCCGCCAACCGGATTTTCTTCCGAGTTGGCAGTCAGTCTTGTTTCCACCTGCTCGTAGGCAACCGGCGGCTGCGTCCGCACGCGAAAAAACAGAGCGGCCAGGACTACGCCCATTGCGACGACAGCAGTGGCGATAATGATCAGCAGCCGCTTACTGCGCCTTTTGCTCAATGCCGCGTCAACTGCTCCCACGGCCGGCGCCATTGCGCTATGCCCATTCACCGGGCCAATAAACCTGTAACCCCGCTTCGAAAGCGTCTCAATAAAAACTGGTTGTTCCGCGGATTCGCCTAAGGCCTCTCTCAATCTCCGGACGGCAGCGTTCAAGCCACGTTCAAAATCCACAAAGGTGTCATTTGGCCACAGCCGCGCGTGCAGTTCGTCGCGGCTCACGACGTCCCCAGGACGCTCCAACAGCGCCATCAACACTTCGAGAGGCTGCTGCTGAATCCGGACCTTGAATCCATTTTTACGGAGCTCACCAGCGCGCGAATCGATCTCGAACGCACCAAACTGGATGACGCGCGTGTTCTTCGTGTTCTCCATGGCAGGAAAGTAGCGGGAAGAGTCTAGCACCGCAATCGGACCTCAGGTGATTCGCCGTCGCAAGTATTTGACGTGTCACAACTTAGTTCGTCACATTCTTTTCATAAGCGGGTTAGGCGCAAACCATTGAGGCACCATAGCCGGAGCCGCAGTTTCGGTGAATGCACCGGAATGCAAGAGTTCTGCTCATGGTGGCTGTCCTCGGTTCCACAATGGCGGGTGCCAGCGCAATAGAAGCTACGAGCATCACGGTCCGATTGTTCAATCGCACGAGGGTTGCGAGGACAGTTTTAACTGAAGCGGAGAAGGAAAGCGGCTATCTCCTTCAGCAGGCGGGCATTCGGGTTCTCTGGTTAAACTGCCCGGGCGCCAAAGGGTGCGATGAGAGACCGACCCCGACGAACCTGATCGTAACCATCGTGAGGGGAGGCTCGGCCGTGAGCGGCGGAGATGTACTTGGTCTCGCCTTAGAGGATGCCACGGGGTCAGGCACGTATGGTTACATCTTCGAAGACAGGTTGAATGCGATTGCCGGCCAGACGCATCTCGCCACATCGCGCTTGCTAGCGTATGCGATCGCGCACGAAGTCGGCCACCTGCTGAAAGGTGGACACTCCCATTCCCCAACAGGAATTATGTCGGCCGTGTGGCTGAAACCGGAACTCGACGAGATTGCGCGAGGCGCACTCGCATTTACCCCGAAAGACGCGGAGATCATGCACTCGCGCCTGAAGCGAATAAACGAGGCGGGGCAAAAAGCAGCAAACCTGGAAACGATGAAGTAGGTTGGAGCTAACGCTCAACCAAGCAAAAGCGAAAAACCCTTCCAGCGTTCCTGGAAGGGTCTGCAAGTGGATGCGGGGCTTACGCTCGGGACGCCCAACCCACGAGTTTTGGGTCGACTATCCGCGGACGACGTTGGCTGCCTGGTAGCCTTTCGGCCCCTTGAGCAGATCAAACTCAACGGTTTCGCCCTCGTTGAGAGTGCGATAGCCGTTTTCCTGGATGGCGGAGAAGTGAACGAAAACATCTTCACCCGTAGACCGCTGGATGAAGCCATATCCTTTCGCCCCGTTGAACCACTTTACTGTACCCTTCTCTCTCACTAAATTACTCCTTTCAGCCATTCGCTAAGATTTGCTTTCGACCCTTCGCGAGGCTCGCGCCTCCACTCGTTCCCCCCTAAAAGGTCAAAGCAGAATGAACCCGGTTGCATCTTGTTACGCGTGTTGCCCCAAAATGAAAAGCTCTGAATCATCGGGGAAAACGTTTCCCCGACTCACCAGAGCCAGACAATTTTGCGAGATTTGACGACGGCACAAAACATGAACCCGAATTCTGTAACCCACCCGCCTGAAGGTTCAGGTTGGTGGGCAAGAAATATTAGTAAGGAACTTACCTTAAAGGCAAGAGAAATTTAAGCGCTTAAATCGTTTTATCGGCTGATTTTGGCGAAATGATTAGCAGACGGAAGGCAGCTGTTTTGCAAGTATTTGATAAGATTGAGCAACTTCGCCGGACGCCGCCTTCGCATGGATCAAACAAGTTCCCAATCCGGTACTGTCAGAACATACAGGTGGAAACGCTTTCGGCATTATTATTTGCTCTCCGCATCCACGGTTAAGTATTTGTTGCACACCGAAGTGCACACGTTTGCGTTTTCGGTTGCGGCAAACGCGATTCTGTCTTTCTTCCCCTTCGTTCTATTGCTGATGACGCTGGTGCAGCGGGTGTTTCATTCCCGCGCCATGTACAACGTCATCGTCGATCTGCTGCGCGACAACTTACCCGCCGGGCAGGAGTTTGTGATTCGTAATCTGAGTGCCTTGGCCAATGCCAAGAACCGGGCACAGTTAGCGTCATTCGTGATCCTGCTGATCACTTCGACTGGCGTTTTCATGCCACTCGAGGTCGCGCTGAACCGGGTCTGGCGCTTTCCCAACAACCGCTCTTACTTTGGCAATCAGGTCATAGCGCTGGGTCTGGCTTTTGCCTGTGGAATTCTGGCATTGATCTCGATCGCTCTTAGCGCAGGGAACGTGTTTCTGCTGCGAATGCTGGCATTCGGGCACGAATTCTTCCTGATCCGGATTCTCGGTTTTATGACCGCGAAGGTATTCGCGATCATCACCAGCATGGCTATTTTCTTTCTGATTTATTGGTTGCTGCCGAATGGCAAAGTGCCTGCCAAAGCCGTGCTGCCGGCGGCCATCATCATGGGATTTCTATCTGAAATATTGAAGTACTCTTACATTCTCTTGTTGCCACGTTTGAATTTTCAGGAAGTCTATGGCCCGTTTGCCATTTCCGTGAGCATGATGTTCTGGGCATTCCTGAGCGGACTGCTCCTGCTGACCGGCGCTCATCTTTCCGCGCAGAAGATTTTTCTGCAGGAGAGTTAACATGGCGTCTTTGGGTCTCCGCGGTTCAATCATCACAATGCGCTTGTGACATCCATCACAGAACTCCGGGTTCATCATCGATAAAATCCTGCTGCTCCCGTCAGAGCGCTGGCCTCCGGACTGCGAGGCTGCAGGTGCGCGCTGTCGTTCTCAGCGTAATCACGATTGCGCTTTCTTCGGTGCTCATCGCCCAAACGCCACAGGTGGCGACGAGACGACCCGATATAAACACCCCAAATCCCCCGATCCTGCTCCGGCCGATTTTTCAGCCGATTCTTCGCGATGCCGGCAAAATTTTTTCCGGAACCGTCCTTGCTGTCGAGCACCAGAATTCGGGTTCATCGTCCGCACTTGCGACGACAAACATTCGCTTCCGGGTTGATGAAGCTATTCGCGGCGTACGGAAGAGCGAAATCGTAGAAGTCAAAGAATGGGCGGGGTTGTGGGGATCCGGGGAGCGATACCACCCCGGCGAACGCGTCCTGCTCTTCTTGTATCCGCCGAGCAAATTGGGCCTGACCAGCCCAGTCGGCCACCGCGCCGGCCGATTTCCGGTGAACGGCACTGGCGGAGTCCTGCTCCCAACGAACCCTGGGGCAAAGCCCAAACCGATCGAGATCCACAAGGTTGTCGCGGCGATTAGAGAGGCGGAACAGGAATAGCCATGTCGAAGTTGGTATTCGCGACCGTGGTGGTTCTGCTGTTTTCGGCGCGCGCTTCCGCCGGAGGCCCGGCGTATGTTGCTGGAGCAAGCTTCTTCGATCCATCCACGATCGGCACGCCTATTACCTGGCCGGAGGGCATTGTCAACTACTACACCGATCAGGGGGACCTTAGCACGTTATTGCCGGGCGCCAGTGCTGACACATTCGTCGCTAGCGCGTTCACGATGTGGACGTCGGTCCCGACCGCGGCGGTCTCCGCGGTACACGGCGGCCAGCTCGCGGAAAACGTGAGTGGTTCGAACATCTCGGTTGCGAACGGAGCGATCACCACCCCCGCGGATATCACTCCCGGCGCAACCACGACTCCGGTGGGAATCGTTTACGACGAAGATGGTTCGGTTACTGATGCTTTACTCGGTAGCGGCGCCAGTGCTTCTATCTACTGCGCCGACAATGGTGCCTTTGGCGGAGTTGACAATCTCGGGAGCAATGCGCAGTTCCAGCATGCGCTCATCATTCTCAACGGCAACTGCGCTCAGAGTTCTTCGCAGCTTCCGGATTTGCAATATCACTTGGTTCGAATCATCGGACGCGTCCTGGGCCTCGATTGGTCGCAGGCCAATCTCAATGTTGTCGCCGGAAATCCTCCGGCTACGGCCGATCAGATTGCCGGATTCCCGGTGATGCACGAGTACGATCCGCCGGGCTGTGTTCCGGTGGCCAATTGTTATTCGAGTAATGGCGCGGTCAACCCGGCGCAGCCCAAGACAGACGATCAGGCAGCACTTTCACGTTTGTATCCGGTCACGGCGCAGAACATTTCGAGCTTCACTGGCAAACAGGTTTTTTCACAAACTACTGCGCGCATCCATGGCAGCGTTTATTTCAGCGATGCAAACGGCGCCGCGGCGCAACCAATGCAGGGGGTGAGCGTGGTCGCGCGGCTAATCGATCCCTCAACCAATCAGCCCTCCGGTTCGGTGGTCGTGACCTCTATTTCCGGATTCTTGTTTTGCGGTAATGCCGGGAACATCATCACCGGATATACGGACAGCACGGGGGCAAATTTCAATCAGTTCGGTTCAAACGATCAGTCGGTTGAAGGCTTCTTCGACCTCGCCGGTCTGCCGATTCCTGCAGGGGCTTCAAACGCGCAGTATCAGCTTTCCGTGGAAGCAGTGGATCCGTTGTGGTCAACGCACGCGGGACCTTACGGATCAACCTCGCAGGTTGAACCTTCAGGATCGTTCACGCCAATTTTGGTAACAGTCACATTGGGAGGAGATGTCGCCGAGGACATCCTGATGCAGGGCAGCGCCGTGCAAAAGTCAAATTGGTATGGTTCGACCAGCTATGCGTCCCCGGGGCAACTGCCAACGTCGGGTAACTGGGCGGGCGTGATGAGCGCTTACGGCGACGCGGATTTCTTTGAGTTCCCTGCTCAGGCGAATCGTAGTTTGTCGGTAATCGTGAATGCGATCGACGAGTCCAGTAATTTATCGGAATCGAAAGCGCTGCCGGTAATTGGCATGTGGGCGCTGGCTGATCCGGGAAGCTCACCTGCACCCGCCAATACACCTTCCGCATTCAACACCGTGAACTTCGGCGAGACGCGACTCGACGCCCAAATTTTCCAGAGCACAACCTTCCGCGTCGGAATAACGGATTATCGCGGTGACGGACGGCCTGATTATCGCTACAACGCGAGAGTGCTTTATGGAGACAACATCAATCCGGCACGCGCCAGCGCCGGTGGAGGAACGCCACTGACTATTCAAGGACTCGGTCTGCAACCGAACACCACCGTACAGGTGGCGGGTGTAACGGTTCCCGTGCTTGGCGCGTCCGCAACTCAGTTGCTGGTTAACACCGGCGCAGGTACAGATGGAACCTACGACGTGCTGCTGCAGGATTCGGGTTCCGGAGGACAGTCCGATATGAGCGGCGTGCTGACCATCGGCGCCGGCCCGACAGATACGATCAAAATGATCACGGGTGCGAACCCCGCAACGGCAGTTGGTGGACAAGCGCCGGTGCCTTTCGCCGTTCAGGTGCTCGCGGCCGACGGAATTACTCCGGTCGGCGGCGCCAGTGTGCAACTCAGTTCGTCGCCGGCGGTGGCGTTTTCGGCGTGCTCGGGAGGGTCCAGCTGCACTGTGCTAAGCGACCAGAGTGGCATGGCTTCAACTTTCATGACAGTGCTGTCGGCGAACGTAATGACGTTGACTGCAAAGCTCGCGCCGGCGTCGTATTCGAATCCGCAGCAGGTGCAGGCAACTTTGTTAGGAACATCATCGCAACTCGATCTGGCACTGATCACGCCACCAATCTGGATCGCGCAAGGCGCGACGGTGACTCTGCCGATTCAGGCGCGAGTTATGTCGAACGGGACGCCTGTGGGCGGCACGGCGTTGAATTTCCAAATCACCGCAGGGAGTGGCACACTCAGCGCGAACTCAGTGCAAACGGCTGCGAACGGCAATGCGTCGGCCAGCCTGCAGGTGAACTCGCTATCGGCATCGGTTCGAGTTACGCTTTGCGTGGCGCAAAATAACAGCCCCTGCCAGGTTTTGAACGCAACTATGGTTCAGGACTCATCGCTGCAACTGCAACCCGTTTCCGGCATGCTGCAGATTGCGCCGCCCGGACAAAACCTGCAACCGGTCTCAGTTCGCGTGGTCGATTCCGATACTCCCTCGCATCCAGTGCTTGGCGCAAATGTTTCGTTTCTCGCCTACATAGGACGCATGCCGGGCAATGAACCGATTGTCTGGGCGGGGGGATCGGGCATTTCGCAACCGGTGATGCCGGTCATCCTCGCGGAGTCACAAACAACGGTTCAATCCGACGTCAATGGCCTTGCGAATTTCGCGGTCTCGACTGGTGGAATCTCCGGTAACGCGGCAATCGTGGGCTCCGCGACAGCGGGAAACAATAGCATTAACTTCGAAGCGCAGCAGTTAGGGCCGTGATTCAGATCCCCAAGAACTGAGATCAGCTGGCCCGCGTTACACACTCGCCTCCATTCTCATTTCGTTCTCTTTTCTCCTAGGTGATCGCCGCTAAGCCACAGATCGCAGAGTTTCATTCAACTCGAGACGGAATCCCATTGTGCTAAGACGCGCTACCCGCTATCATGCCTCGCAACGCGGCTCTCGCGACTTGAACAAAGATTTTAGGGAGAGGTCATGGAACCTTCGCAAATTCTCGCAGTCATTTTCTATGTAGTTGTGGGTCTGTTCCTGCTGGGAACAGTATTCAGCGGTTTCTACCAGGTTCAAACGGCAGAAGCTGTGATCATCCAGCGCATGGGGAAATTTCTTCGCGTGGCCAACGCGGGTATGAATTTCAAGCTGCCATGGCTCGACCAGATTGCCGGGCGAATTGACTTGAGAGTGCAGCAACTGGCACTTGATGTAGAAACGAAAACCAAAGACAACGTGTTCGTGCGGATTCCTGTCTCCGTGCAATACCACGTGATTCCGACGAAGGTGTATGAGGCTTTTTATAAGCTGGCCAATCCCAAGCAGCAAATTTCCTCATACGTCTTCAACGTAATTCTTGGTCACGTGCCGAAGATGAATCTCGATGATGCTTTCCTGCAGCAATCTGATATCGCGATTGCAATCAAGCAGGGGCTCGACGACGTGATGCAAACCTATGGATACGCGATCGATCAAGCCTTGGTGACGGACATTCAGCCGGATGAGAAAGTCAAAGCGGCGATGAACGAGATCAACGCGGCCCAGCGCGAACAGGTTGCGGCCAGCGCGCGTGGCGAAACGGAAAAGATTCTTAAGGTCAAACAGGCCGAGGCGGAAGCCGAAAGTAAGGCTCTGCAGGGGCAAGGAATCGCGAATCAGCGCAAAGCGATTATCGAGGGATTGAGGGCGTCAGTGGAGGCGTTCTCTTCGGCGATCCAGGGAACCTCCGCGAAAGACGTCATGATGCTGGTGCTCGTGACGCAGTATCTCGATACCATCAAAGAAATCGGGGCGCAGGATAAGAGCAACACTCTGTTCATGTCTCATTCGCCCGCGGCTATGGGAGACCTGTTCAAGCAGCTGCAGGATGCGGTTATGATCGGGGAACGGGCTGCTGCTGCGGGACAGGGGTAATCTGGGCGGATTTTGTCGCGCGATCCGAAAAACACAATCCATGCTGAATCTACAAATCTCGGTTTTCTGGGGACCGTTGCGTAATGAAAAAAGCGTTAAAGATGATAATTGTCGCTTTAATTCTCCTGTTGGTTGGCGCATTCGGAATTGCCGTTCAACTCTTTGGGATTCACACCTTCATTGGGCCACGTAAACGCGAGCTCACAGCACGCACATT
>DATIYR010000309.1:0-4442 GCA_035517535.1 Terriglobales bacterium | reverse complement strand
GGGCAAGCGCGAGCGCAGGAGCCTTTGACGTGGGAAAAAGTTCGCGATCGCTTTGCGGCCACAAACCCGACGCTACTTGCGGACAAGCTGAATCTCGACGAATCCAGGGCGCAGGAGATTACGGCATTTCTGCGTCCCAACCCGACCTTGGATCTTTCGGCAGATGGAACCCAAATCGCGCCGGACAAAGGCGTCTGGCGGCCGTTCGCCGGTACTTTTGAGACGGCCAACGTTAGTTACCTGCACGAACGGCAGCACAAGCGGGAATTGCGGCTGGAGAGCGCACGGAAGGGAACTCTCATCGCCGAGTCGAGCCATGCCGATCTGGAGAGAACTTTGATCTTTAACTTGCGCAGCGCTTTTGTCGCCACGCTGCAAGCCAAAGCTGTGCTGCAGGTGGCAAAAGACAACCTTGGCTACTACGACCACATGCTCGATATCAGTAGAAATCGCTTTAAAGCTGGCGATATCGCGCAAATCGATTTCGATCGGCTGGAACTGCAGCGCGTGCAGTATGAATCCGACATGCAAACCGCTGAAGTCAATCTGCGTACGGCGAAAATCCAACTGCTCACGCTGTTAAACGACCGGACCCCAATTGAACAAGTCGACGTTACGGGTACGTTCGATTTCAACGAGCAACTGATGACGCGGGACGAGTTCCGGAAGATCGCCCTGGACACACGGCCAGACTTCAAGGCAGCGGTTGAAGCCATGGACAAGGCCCAAACGGATCACAAGCTCGCAGTGGCCAACGGCTCCACCGATCCGACCTTGAGCGCGTGGTACACGTACAACTCATCCAACAACAATCCGTTTGCGATTAATACGCTGGGGATCAGCGTGAGCATTCCGTTACGTATGTTCGACCGCAACCAGGGAGAGAAACTGCGCACCCAGATCGATATCACGCGCAAGGAAAGGTTACGCGATGCGGCGGAAGCGGCCGTGCTCAATGATGTGGATTCCGGCTATGCCACCCTGGACAGCACCTTGACTCTGCTGCGGCCGTACAAGGCCAAGTACCTGCAACAATCCGTGCGCGTGCGGGACACAGTGTTCTTCGCGTATCAGCAAGGTGGGGCATCGTTGCTGGATTTTCTGAACGCGCAGGCGGAGTATCGCAGCGTGCAGTTGAACTATGTGAACCTGGTGGGCTCGTATCTGACGGCTGCGGCCCAACTGAATATGGCCGTTGGGCGAGAGGTGGTGATCCCATGACAGGGAAGATGGAAAGGGCAATTCGGTGGACCGCAACCTGGACTGTCATGTTGCTAATTCTTTTGGCGGCCTCGTGCTCGGATGCGGGCAAAGCGGCGCCGACCAAAGCCGAAGTCACTTTAGAGCCTGGTGTTTACGACGTGGATCATCCTGAGCTTTTCAAGGCAGCGAAAGTGGAGACTCGCGCGCTGCCGACCGTGCTTAAGGCCAACGGCACCGTTGTTCCGGACGTCAACCTCACGATTCACGTGACTTCACTGGCCTCCGGGCGCGTGGTGGAGCTCAAGGTTCGATTGGGTGACCGCGTCGAAAAAGGGCAATCGCTACTCGTGATCTCGAGTCCTGACCTGGCTGCCGCGATGGCGGACTATCAGAAAGCTCGAGCGGACGAACAACTCTCGCGCAAAGCGCTGGATCGGGCCCAGCTACTTTATGCTCACGGTGCGCTGGCAGAGAAGGATTTGCAGGTTGCGCAAGATACGGAGGACAAAGCGCAGATCGATCTCCGAACCACCGAACAACATGTCCGTGTGCTGGGCGGCGATCCAAATCATCCTAGCCCGTTAATTGAGCTACGCGCGCCGGTTTCGGGCACGATTGTCGAACAGAATGTGTCCGGGTTCGAGGGCATCAAGAGCCTAGACAATACCCCGAACCTGTTCACTATCGCCGACCTTTCCACGGTGTGGGTGGTTTGCGATGTGTTCGAAAATGACCTGGGCCAGGTGCAGGTGGGAGATTCAGCAGAGATCCGGTTGAATGCGTTTCCTGATCGCGTATTTCAAGGCAAGGTCGAGAACATTGCCAATGTACTTGATCCCAACACGCGTTCAGCCAAGGTGCGCATTGTGCTGCCGAACCACGATGGTTCGCTGCGCCCGGGGATGTTTGCCGTGGCAACCTTCCGCTCCCGCAAGTTGCAGCAGCAAATCGTGGTTCCAACCACGGCAGTGATGCGCCTGCAAGACAAAGACTGGGTATTTCGCAAGGAAGGACCGCAGCGTTTCCGGCGGGTGGAAGTTCACACCGTGGGTGGAACCGCAGACGGTATCCAGGAAATTCAGGATGGTTTGAAAACGGGCGACGAAGTGATCGGCAACGCGCTGGAGTTCTCAACGGCGGTGGCGGAGAAGAAGGAATGATCCGTGGCCTGATCGATTTTGCCCTGCGCAACCGGATCTTCGTGCTGAGCGTCACTCTGATTCTGTTTGTGTGGGGCATCATCTCGTTCCACAATCTGCCCATCGAGGCGTATCCGGATGTAGCCGATACCTACACCCAAATCGTCACGCAGTGGCCGGGCCATGCGGCGGAGGAAGTCGAACAGCAGATTACAGTGCCGCTCGAGGTGCTGCTCAACGGCGTGCCTCATATGACCCACTTGAGGTCGGTGTCGCTGGCCGGGCTCTCCGTCATCACGATTATTTATGACGATGAAATTGCGACTTTCACCGCGCGGCAGGAAGTGCTCGACCGGCTTCAGCAAGCTACGTTGCCGCCCAGCGTCAACCCGGGACTCGGCCCCGACTACAGCCCCACCGGGCAGATCATGTTTTACACGCTGCAAAGCAGCAACCCGAAGTATGACGTGATGGAGCTGAAGACGCTGAACGACTGGTTCGTGCGAAACCAGTTGAAATCGGTGCCCAACGTGATCGACATCAATCCCTTTGGCGGTCCCACCCGCGAGTATCAGGTGCAGATTGATCCCGGCAAACTAGTCTCCTACGGCCTTTCGCTCAGTCAGGTGGAGCAGGCGCTAGCCAATAACAATATCAACGCAGGCGGCGGATTCATCGAGCGCGGGGAACAGGCGCTGAATGTGCGGGCCGTAGGATTGATGGCGGACACGGACGATATTGCGGCAACCGTCGTCAAAGTTGTGAACGGCACGCCGGTCCGGGTCCGGGATATCGCAGTCGTGACGCAAGCGCCCAAGGTGCGGCTGGGACAACTGGGAAAGACCATCCGGCACGAGGATGGCACGGTAGTGAACGATGACGATGTAGTGGAAGGCATCGTCCTGCTGAGGAAGGGCGCTGAGGCCGACGTTACCCTGGACGCGCTTCATCGGAAGATCGCTGAACTGAACAATGGCCGCTTGCCCAAAGGGGTGAAACTGGTTCCGCATCTGGACCGGAGCGACCTCGTCCACTACACCACGCATACTGTATTGCGCAATCTGACGGACGGCGTGCTGCTGGTGACGCTGATCCTGTTTCTGTTTCTGGGCAATGTCCGCAGCGCGCTGATTGTTACGTTCACCATCCCGTTCTCGCTCTTATTTGCAGCCATTCTGCTGGATTTGAGTCACATTCCCGCGAACCTGCTCTCTTTGGGCGCGCTCGATTTCGGCATGGTGGTGGATGGTTCGGTGGTGATGGTGGAGAACATTCTGCGCCACACCGAGTTCGGCAAAGGCCACAAGACATTCCTGGAGATGATCGCGACCGCGGCGCATGAAGTGCAGAAGCCTGTCTTCTTCGCGCGCATCATCATCATCGTCGCGTATTTGCCGATCTTTACCTTGCAGCGCGTCGAGGGACGTCTGTTCCGCCCCATGGCATGGACAGTGGCATTCGCGTTGTTGGGCGCCTTGATGTTCGCACTTCTGGTTGCACCTGTGCTCTGTAGCTTTCTGTTTAAAGGCGAAATGAAAGAATGGCGCAACCCTGTCCTCGAGTTCATGAGGGAACGCTACAGCCGCACGCTGGATTGGTGCTTCGATCACCTGAGATTCACGCTCGGCATGGGATCGGCGGCATTCGCTGTGATGCTGTTTCTCGCCTTCAGCGGGATTATCGGATCAGAGTTCCTGCCACACCTGGACGAAGGCGCCATTTGGGTCCGCGGCACTTTGGCTCCCAGCACGGGACCATCTTCCAGCATCGCCATGTCCAAACAGGCACGATTGGTGCTGGCCGATTTTCCTGAGGTGAAGCAAATCGTCAGCCAAGTCGGACGCCCGGATGATGGCAGCGACGCCAGCGGCTTTTATAATACCGAGTTTTTCGTCGATCTTCTGCCTCGTTCCAAATGGCGATCGCAGTTCAAAACCAAAGATGAGCTGATCGCGGCGATGGACAAACAACTGGAGAAATTTCCCGGCGTGGACTGGAACTTTTCCCAGCCGATCTCCGACAACGTCGAGGAAGCGGTCAGCGGCGTGAAGGGGGAACTGGCAGTCAAGCTCTTCGGCCCGGACTTGAAGGTATTGGAAG
>DATIYR010000308.1:0-18289 GCA_035517535.1 Terriglobales bacterium | reverse complement strand
CGTGGGAGCACAATCGGCGCGCCGCGAGATCAACATTCTTTCGGATTGGGTGGACGAACAGGCGGTTCACCCGATGGCCGTTCATTTCTGCTCAGAGCGATGCAAAGATAAGTACACACAATGGCTGTTCAACTACCACATGGCTTCGTGACGGCAGCCACTTACTTGCCCAGGTCGCGAACCGCCCACAGGTTAGAGCCTGTTCACCCGGTGGCGATCAACGGCACTTCGGCCTGACAAATCTCGGGCTGGAGGTTTGGCTGAGTCACCAATCTCTCAGCTAGCAGAGCAAGCAGCGCTTCAGCGTTCGCGGGCTTGATGAGGTAGTCTTCAATGTGCAGGCGGATTCCCTCAATCGCGCTTTCCACTCCCGGGTAAGCCGTCAGAATAACGGTTTCGCAACCTGGATGTGTCGCTTGCATGGCGCGAATCACGACGAAGCCGTCGCCCTCGCGCTGGATGTTCAGGTCGCATAGCAGGATGTCAAACTCCTGTTTGTTGATCCACTGCAAAGCCTCGGGCACGGTCGCGGCAAGGGTGACGGTGAAACCGTGGCGGCGCAGGATCGAGGAAAGCGTTTCACGGATGCTGCGTTCGTCATCGACGAACAAAAGGCGCGTTCGGGGTTGCATGTCGCTTTCTTTGGCTCGTTGCGCGGTGTATTGGGGTCGCAGCCTAACGCGGTGACTTTCAATCGATTCCGCGGCCGTTTTCGCAAACTCGCTGGCTACTTTCGGGAGTCGCTTCGCTTGCAAGTCCTCCCTCAACTTCTTCAGTGATGCGTTCTCTTTTTTAAGTAGCGCAATTCTCTGAAGCAGATGGTCTTGTGACGAGCCGTTCCAGGTTTGCTTCGTCCACTGGTCGAGTTCTTCTGGAAACGCTACGACCGGTGCGCGCAATGAGGTTCCACACCTGTGTACAGGGATGCCACACGACTCCCAACGCTGGGCAGTCCTGACAGAGCAGCGAAGGTAATTTGAAATCTCCTTCCAGCCACGGAGCACTTCTGAGTAAGTCTCAGGTAAGCCAGTCACCGTCAGAGTTTTATCCTTTGCACTCCTTCGATTTAAGGAATTTAGATGAGAGGTTTTGTGACCGCGTAAGAGAGTACCTCGAACGTAGGGTTGCATATGCAACGCAACAAATTTTCTCGACCTCGAGGTTCGCTGCAGTGGTTTCCCAACCGATGGTGCAGATTCCGATCCCGCCATCCATCTCGCTTGGACAGCCAAACAGATATTCAAAAAAGGATTTCGCGAAGGCGACTGTCGTAATTATCATTTGTTCGAACTTCGGCACTCATCACGCAATACTAATCGCTCGGTTCCAGGAGGATTCCCCGTGAAGTCACTCCGCTGGAGTTTGCTCTTGGTCTTGTCTCCTGGTCTGATTTTCGCCGTGGCCGGGCTTGTCGCGCAGAATTCATCGCGGTCGCAGGCTGCAGCCCCGAAATACCGCACACATTTTTTGGTTTATGACCTACAGAAAAAGGCCGCCAGCACCGTCTTCACCCTCGATGGAGAGTGGCATTCTCCCAACTGGACGCCGGACGGGACGTACTTCGTTTCTGACATGGGCGGCGAGCTTTATCGCATTCCTGTCGCTGGCGTCGATGCTGGGAAACCCGAGAAGATCAACGTGAGCCAAAAGATGATGGCCACCAACGATCACGCGCTCTCGTGGGACGGCAAGAAGATCGCCATCACCGGCATCACGCCGCCCATGCCGGCGAAAATTCGAAGCGCGGCGGATATTCACAATCCGCTCTTCATCATGAACATGGATGGCAGCGACGCCCACGAAATTCATCTCGGCTGGCTGCACGGGTGGTCGCCCGACGGCAAGTACGTGGTCTACGTCCAATACCATGTCGATAACTTCGACATCTACCGGATCAACATCGACGGAAGCGGCGAGCTGTTGATGACCACGAACAAGGCACAGGATGACGGCCCCGAGTACTCCGCCGATGGCAAGTGGGTGTACTTCTGCTCGAACCGGTCTGGAAAGTGGGACGCCTGGCGCATGCCCGCCGGCGGCGCAGGGCCGGATGACAAGCTGGCCGAAAGGATCACGCACGGCACGGACACGCAGGACTGGTTCCCGCACATCTCCGCCGATGGCGAGTGGCTCTACACCATTTCTTATCCGATTGACCACCCCGAGCATACGTATATTGGGGATGGCATCAAGATCAAGCTGCTGCGCCTGGAAAAAGGTGTGGGCGCAAAGGGCGCGGAATTAACCACGGTGAGCACTTTCTTTGGTGGGCAAGGCTCGGGCAATACCGGCGGCTGGGCGCCAGACTCGCAGAAGTTTGCCTGGACCGCGTACGAGAGGATTCAGGAAAAAGCGAAGTGAACCCTTCCCACTCCCCGTTCGACGGCACGGGGACTGGCCACCTTTATCCTGGCGGGCGCTGCAACCAGCAACGGCCGGGCTAACCGCCGCGTCTAAGCACAGCGCGTAACAGTCACAGATGATTAGCGGAAATGCAGAGTTCAGTTCAAGCCTTGCCCTTAAGCTCTAAGCTGTCATGCCGTGAGTGCAGCTGCTTTGCCAAACCTTCGATACTCCTGTGGAGTGTGGCATAGCATCGTCGCACGCTATCAACATCTCCGTTGTAGGGGTCTGCAATCTCAAATGCGCTCGGGTCGGCATAATCACCCAGCATAAAAATCTTGTGACGAGACTCCGGGTAGCGAGCCAACAGCTCCGCCTCATTAAAACAGTCCATTACAAAAATCGCCTCCGCAGCCGTGACAAGCTCGCGATTTAGTAGCTTGGTGCGATGATTCACCAACGAGACCCCGAACTCCCGTGCAACGGCTTCAGCACGGGAGTCAGCCTTCATTCCAGGCACGGCGTGTAAGCCAGCTGACGTGACAGAGAGGTCCCTAAGGCTTGCGCACAATTTTTTCAGAAGGGCCTCCGCCATCGGACTCCGAATGATATTGCCGCGACAAACGAAAACAATATTTCGTCGTACGTCATTGCTTGTTAACCTTTTTGAATTTCTCATGAAACGAAAAGCGCGTTTTCGAAACCACAGCCGGCGAGCATCGCGCTCTAGCTCAAAGTAGCCTACGGCGGTCTCGCGAATTCGTTTGGGAAGCGCCCTCTTCGCTAATGATCGTGCATCTAGACTGATAATCCGGGAAAGAGTGCGCGAGAATTCTTCCACGGCTGGCAGAGGGTCTCTCAGAATAAGAACGGAATCACGTACGGGGGGCAAGAAGTCCCGAAAACTTAAAAGAAGATCGCGCCGCCATTTGGCTGCTCCCGGCCTAACGACTGCCGGAAGTAAGCCACGTAATCGACGTAGATATCCTGGAGTCCAGCGCCAGCGAACGCCGACACGATAACTGCTCGGAGCCGCTGCTGGTGTGCTGTGCATGGCCTGCCATTGGTACCAAGGGAAATCAACGCCGGCTTGGATGGCCAGCGAGAGTGTCCCCCAGTAGCGTCCATTTACCTCCATGAGAGCCACCTTGCGTTGCAGCCGGTCTTGGCGATACTCGACCATGGCAACGCCTTCCCACTCAAGTGCCCGAAGCAGGGCGAGAGACCTTTCGTAAAGGTCGGGGTCGAGTGCCTCAGCCACTGCAACTACCGCAACACCCCCAAGATGAGGAAATTCCTTTAGGCGGCGATGCTGAAAAGCCGCCAGGCATTCGCCATTATGAACGAGCATCTCCACGCCCACGCCATCGCCTGGGCAAAACTCCTGCAGGAGCGCATCGCGGAGAACACCTTTTTCAAATGCGCTCGACAGAGCCGCAAAATCCTGGAAATAACGTACTTTAAATAGCTCGGTTGACCTTTTCTCCGTCGGCTTCGCTACGACCGGAAAATTAAAAGTCGAACCAAGAAGGGTCAGATCGTCTGACCCAGAAATGAGAAATTCGCGCGGAATCTCGATGCCACATCGTTCAGCAATTCCCAAGGTCAATTTCTTGCTGAGCACTCGTTGCAAAACACGTGGCGATGGACATGCAAGCTGTACCCCTTGTCTTAGCTGGTCGTAGTTCTCGGAAACCGCGGACAGAGCGCCATCGGTGACGGGAATTAAAGCGTCGACATCGCGGGATTCTACGAAATGCAAGACGGCGTCGGTAAATCTTGCCGGAGACTCAGTAGGATTCGGAAAACGGACGAACTGCGCAACGGCACGAGAGTGTATGCGAGGATCGCTGGAGGAAAAGCTGCCGAGGTATACAGGGATCCCATGATTGTGGAGAGACCGAGCGACGGGTACGCTAATGCGCGTTTCTACCCCAAGAATCAAAGCGCCTTTTTCATTTTGCACTCAACCGCCCTCCGCACAAATGGTGATAAGACGCCTGTTTGAAAGAGAACGGGAATTCATGGAATAAGTGGCAATGTGCCACATGTGAGAGGTTCCAAACGTAATGAGTCCGCACAGGTCGGTGCACGTATTCTGATTCTCACCCGCTGCTATTATCATAACGTGCGTTATGTTGGAAAAAGCTCATTGCACAAAGTTGAATGGGTCCAGACATTAACCGCAGGTTCACTTTTGTACCGGGCCGGCGCAGGGGTGCGCGGTGAAACGCTTCATAAAGAATTTCCTTATTTCGGGCGGTGTGACGAAGCTCGCGGCCCGACTTGCTCGTCCATGTGCCGCCGTTCTTATGTACCACTCCGTACTGGATGATCCTTCGGATGTCAAAGACACTCTCGGTGGCATCGCTCATTCAACGGACTTATTCCGTAAGCAAATGGAGTTGATCGCTCGTGAATACAATCCAGTAAGTCTCGAAGATGTTTCTCTATTCCTGAAAGGCAAAAAGGAATTGCCCCGGCGTGCAGTTGCGATTACGTTTGACGATGGCTACACAGACAACCTCGAAGTTGCGGTTCCAATATTGAATGCTCTCGGACTCTCAGCGACATTCTATGTTGCGGTTGATTGCGTCGAAAAACGCACTCTGCCGTGGGTCGCAAAGTTGCGGTGGGCGTTTTACAGGAGCAACAAGAGCTTCTGGGCAAACGGCAAAGGAAAGCTGAATCTGGCCACATTCGAAGAGCGCGACCGTGCTTTCCTGGAAGCTTGTGACGAATGCTGCCAGCTCGCCGGCGAAGGTCAGCAAAGATTCGTTGAGAAGATCGAGCTTCAGCTGGAAACAGAATTACCTGCAAATTCGGCGCGATTAATAATGAGCTGGGAGCAGGTTCGCGAGCTACTGCGTCGCGGCCATATCGTTGGATCACACACAATGACACATCCGAACATGGCTTACGTGAGCGACTCGGAATTAAAAGTCGAATTTGCGGAATCCAAGCGCCGCCTGGAGGAGCAATTGTCCATTCCAATCGTGCATTTTGCCTATCCATGCCCCGCAATGTCGCCGTGTTGGATAGAGCGGACGGTAAAAGCAAGCCGCGAAGCCGGGTACGAAACCGCGGTCACCGTGACGAACGGGCCTGTTCGCCGCGGCAATGATCCGTTAAGTCTGCGACGGGTGATGCCCACCAAGCGAGTGGATGGCTTGCGCTGGAACCTGGAACGTACGTTTGCGCATCCTCGGTATGCCTGGTAACTCGAAGCTCCAGCTTAGAATTTACCGCACTCTGGACGAGTTACAAGAAATCCGGCCCCAGTGGGAAGACCTTCTTTCTTCTTACCCTTTATCCACAACTTTTTCTACTTGGGAATGGCTCTCGGCGTGGTGGCGAGCGTTCGGAGGGAATCAGGAGCTGCTTGTAATTGGTGCGTTCAACTTCGAATCGCGCCTGATTGGCTTGCTTCCCCTATCCATTACCAGAGTCACAGTGGGCGGGTTCTTACCGCTCAAACTGCTTCGGTTAATGAGCGACGGCAGCCAGGACTCCGATAACCTTGATCTTCCTATCCGGCCGGGACTCGAAGAGGAAGTCACGAGTTGTTTCATGAAATACCTGAAGGAAAACAAGCCATTGTGGGACATCTGTCAACTGAACACTATGCCTTCATCTTCACCTATGGGCGCAACGCTCACGCGTCAACTGACGAATGAAGGGTGGGCCCTGGAAACACACCGCCGCATCAGTTGTGCAATCCCGCTCCCTGCAACATTCGCGGAATACGTGCAGCAGCTTTCGAGTGAGGACCAGAAGAATATCGGTCGCTATACCCGCCGTCTTGAGAAACGCTACGCAACACGAATTTATCGTTGCAGTCAGAAGCACGAAGTTTTGCGAGCGCTTGATGCAATGTTTGAACTGCATCAAGCCCGATGGCAAGCTGTAGGCGAGAAGGGTAGCTTCGGATCGGCTCAAAGAAGGAAGTTCTACCACGAGCTGAGCGAATTGCTGCTGGAGCGCGGTTGGCTCGAGCTATGGGCATTGGAATTAGACAGCGTGATCGCTGCCGTGCAATATGCGTTTCGTTATGGGACCACAGTCTTTCAACTGCAGGAAGGGTTTGATTCATCGCGCTCGTCTGATCGAGTTGGATTCGTATTGCGAGGCAAAGTCTTGGAACAGCTAATTACCGATGGGGTTCAAAAATACGACTTCCTTGCCGGGCCACCTGGGTACAAGGCCCGGTGGTCAGCACAGCCCGGCTGTTATCACGATCTTCATTTCGCGCCGCCATTCAGCTTAGGCGCTTCTTACCTCAAATTCGTCAACGACGCGGCGAGAAGCAAGGAATGGTTACGCGCGCACTTGCCGAAATCAGCCTGGAGGGCGTTGCACTGGGTAAATCCGTCTGCTCGACGACAGTCACCAAAGAAGCGCGATCTCGCTGGTGAAGGCTAAGCAGCGGCCGTTAATTGAGCGGCATTTCAAAACAAATCAGGCGATTCGGAATTCCGCTTGGCACAACGCAATTCCTCGCCTGGATTTAGATCCCTGGCACGCAGAAGCGTTAGTAAAATCCGTCTATCCCGTATATTCCTACCGACCGTTTGACGCGCCGTTTGACGGGGTTATACATTGCGGGAAAAATTCGGCTACACCCTCGCTAGCCGACCCAGGGTAGCAAATCGTAGTTTTTCGACCACCTTCAAACGAATGGATTGCAAAAAAGGCGAGAGCGACCGAATTCAGCACAGCGGCGCTATATTCCCGACGCAGCCTCTCCATGTCCCCTCTGATCATCGGCGTAGAATTTAGCGAGCTGGTCTTTGGCGCTCTCGTTCCGCGCCTCTTCTTCTTTGGTGCCACCCGGTTTTCAAGGTTCCTGCGTCAAAAAGCCCTTCGTTGTTCTCTATCCGGCCATCAACTGCCGTCACTTTACAAAGTGATAGACATTGTCCAGACTTCAGCATGGAAACTGCTATGAAGAAAACAGGGTTCGTGCTGTCGGTGCTATTCGTAGCACTGTCGTTGTCCGCCAGGGACCATAATTGGCTATCCGACCTTCACAAATGGACTGCCGCCAGTCAAGCCGATCCGAACTGTAAGGCTCGTTACACCACCGGCATGTATCGTCCAGACTTGGGGGATAAGCCGGTATGGGGAATGATGACGGAAAAGATGTTTAGGTATTTCTCACAAGAGGGGACGAAGCTTGCTCCCTCGGTCTGTCCCGCAGCAACTCTAGACAAAGCGCAATATCGCATATTGTTTTCGGTGGCCCCGATGAAAACAGTTAGCCAAACCACGCATGGCTCGGAGACGAGAACAACCACTGAGCCTTTTAATGCTGACGTAACTTATTCAGACGGCAGCACTGCGACGGTTCAGGGTGAACAAACTTCGACCGTAGTCGTTCCAACCGAGACTACAATCTCACAATCATCCGTTGCTGTGTACATGTATGTCTATCGAGTCAAGGGAGGCCAACTGGGCCTGATCGGCACCGATAGTGTTGTCTACAGTCGCGTAGTGGCCACCGGTTCCGGTACGAACGCGGCAGGCGCGGAATTGGGCGCCGGAATTGGTAACCTAATCCGAGCGTCTAAGGATAAACATCGAGCAGATAAGTTGTTTGAGGAATCGTTGAGAGCGGTTCTTGCCGATACACAGTAAGTTTTTCTACTTAAGAATTCGACACGATCCTGTAGGTATCACCGGGCAGCCTAGTCACGTCGAAATCTTTCTCCCCGCTAGGGAATTCAGCGGCGCTTCACTTTCCTGCTGCCATCCTGGCAGCACGGTCGTGTCGAAGTGGCTCCTCGTATTTGAGTCTCGACAAGCGCAAGCCCCACCTGCATGGCGCAGTCGTAGATATTTTCAGAGAAGCCAAGCTGTGATCCTCCAACACACCACACCGCTTTGCAGAAGTGCATTTTGCAGGTCGGGAAGGTCGAAATCAGCGAAGTGGTTTTGTCTAAACACGGGGTCTCTTATACGCGGCTTTGCATTACCTCCGGCATCTTCCACAAGTCTTAGGTCGTTGCGAACATGTCGGTAACAGCATTGGGGGGAGCATTCGTATGAGTGGTATTAAACGGCTCATGGAAGCCGTCGAGGAAAAGCGTGGGAAAGCCAAAGATATCGCCCGTAGAGCAGGGGTTCTCAAGGTATGCGAGTACCACCATGAAACTTTCGCGAGTGGAAAAGACGTAGTAGAAGCCTACAAGCTAGCTGCGGCGCAATTCAAGAAAGGCTCAATTCAAAGATTTGTTCCAAAACCAGCGGGAATTGACCGACTGCGTCAAAGCGGAAGTTGATGATGCTGCCGAGGAATGTTGGTTGTGCGCGAAGGTTCGCGACGAATAACCGGTCCCGCAACCATGGAGAAGCCAGAGAGGAAACAAAGGTTCAGCCGAAAGAGGCTCGCTAATGACGAAGTGTGCAGATCTCAAAGTCGGTGATCGGGTTCGTTTAATACAGGACGCGAGATGGAAAGGGGCTGAAGGAACAGTCCGGGCCACCTGTATGCTAGCGGCAAAGACGAAGCTAGTTCCCAATCCGAAGTCAACGCAGGTTTGGGTGAAGTTCGATGACCCGAGTATCGGGGAACAGCGCGATATCTACGATTATCAGCTCGAAAAAATTCAACCAGAACTTAGTAGAGAAGGCATGGGTACGTCAGAGGCTTAATTGCAATTCATTTGCCAAGTCTCGTCTCACTTCTAGGCCTCGCCTTTGCCGATTCACTTTCAGCTGCGCTCGCCAGAGGGGGGTGCAACTTTGGAATGCGATATCCCCTATCCCCACGGGCGTTTGACCCGTGCCAGCGAACCTCATAAACTTTGGTCAGCGCTTCGGTTCGGGTTCGTTCCTGGAACAATTGCAGTTGTCCGCCCATGCGGGAGGTTTCCCTGAGCTCCGGTCTTTCCACGTACAAAAGAGCATTTTGTCTTCTAACGCTGCTAGCGTTTGCTTCATGTTTTTGCCCCGCCGCGAACGTCAATCCCAGTCCGGTCACGCTTGACACGAATGAAGCGCTGTTCACGGTTTTGACCGCGATCAACGCCTGCGGTTATGACGCCGAACTTGCATCAGCCGACCCCGTACGCGCTGCGATTCGCGCCGAAGTCGATCGCAAGGTCGAAGCTTCCGATCAGGCCAAAGTCTCGACCGATGCGGTCTGCACGTTCTACCGTGACCATCAGCAAAAAGATGACGCGCTGACGCTTTCGCAATACATTTCTCTCGGACTTTACCTGAATCCGCCGCCGGCGCTCACGCTGAAAGGCAAGGAAGCCGATGTTCCACCCGACGTGAGCGCAGTCATGGGCATGGTTCCGCTGCTCGCGAAGTTCTACACCGACGTTGGAATTCACGAGATATGGGAGAGCCATGCGGCGGCCTACGCGGAACTGACCAGCCATTACCGCGCCGCGCTGCAGAAGATGATTCTGGACACGGAGCTTTATCTGCGCCTGCCCACGAACAGCTACGAAGGGCGCACGTTCGCAATTTATGTGGAGCCGATGGGCGCGCCTTCAGAAACCAATGCGCGCAATTACGCGCTGTCGTACTACGTAGTGATCACGCCGGGAACGAAGACGGAGTTGAAGTTAGACCAAATCCGTCATGCGTACTTGCATTACCTTCTCGATCCGATGGTGGGAAGATACGCGGGCAATCTCGCCGAACTTTCACCGTTAATGGACGCGCTGCGGCTTGCGCCCATGGATGAAGCGTTCAAAGACGATCCTTCACTGCTCACGACCGAGTGCGTGATTCGGGCGGTCGAGGCGCGCACTCTTGCCAACCGGAAAGCCAGCATGATCGAACAGGAGCAGGCGGTCGACTCATCGATGGCGCAGGGCTTCGTGCTCACTAAATACTTTTACGGAAACCTGATCCGCTTTGAAAAAGACAATATCGGGTTCAAGAACGCTCTGCCGGGGATGATCGCCGACCTTGATGTTCACAAATTGGTAAAGGAGACGTCGCAACTGCAATTCGCGAGTCAAGCCGACCCGGAAGTTCTGCACCTCGAGCGGCCAAAGGAGGGCAAAGTCCTGAGAACTGCTGAGGAGCGCTTATTAGTGGGAGATACCGCCACGGCTGAAAGGCTCGCCAAAGAAGCGCTGACGGAAAAGACGGAAGACCGGGGGCGCGCCCTCTTTATTCTGGCGCAGATTTCGCTGAACAAGGACATCAACGGGGCGAAAGATTACTTCGAGAAAGCTTTGCAAGCGACCAGCGAACCGAAAGTTGTGGCGTGGTCAAATATTTATTTGGGGCGAATTTTCGATCTCGAAGATGACGAGCAAGGCGGGCCGTTGCGAGCGCAGGCGGTAGCCCATTACAAGGCGGCCGAGGCGGCGGCCCAGTCACTGCCCTCAGCCAAAGCCGCCGCCGAGCAGGGACTGCAAAAGCCTTATGAGCCTCCGGAAAGCACGACTGAAAAACAGCAACCGAAGGATGATGAAAAGAAGTAAGCTTTCGTTCGCCGTGGCTGCGCGTCACAAGTCTGGGAGACTGCAATGAAACCAGTGGCAATGCTGGCGATTTTATTGGCTGCGAGTCTTGTTACGGCTCAGTCGCAGGCGCCCGCGCAATCGGCCCAGCCGCAGAATGCCGCTAATGCTCCTGCGGGCAAGCCGCCGATCCGGACGAAGACCAATGAGGAATTTCGCGCTTATCAGCTTGCGATTGCCAACGCGGCAGATCCTGTAGCCATGGAAAAGGCCGCCGACGATTTCGCGGCCAAGTTCCCCACGAGCGACGCCCGCATCCTGCTCTATAGAGCTGCGATGAGCGGCTATCAGGAGGTTGGGAATCCGCAAAAGATGATGGATATGGGGATGAAGGTGTTAGCGATTGATAAAGATGATCCTGAGGCGCTGATCGGGGTTGCCGAACTTCTGGAAGAGCGCACCACGCCTACGGACCTTGATCGCGAGCAGCGCGAGGCGCAAGTCATCGACTATGCCAGTCATGCGTTGAAGACAATTGACACGGATTTGGCGGTACCGGCGGGTACCGCTCCGGAAAAAGTTGAGGCTTACAAGAAATATCTGCGTTCGACTGCGCTAGCCATTGTGGGGACGATTTATTACAAACAGGAAAACTACCAGCAAGCTGAAGGCAATTTGCGCAATGCAATCGAGGCGGACTTGGCAAATCCCGACCCGGTGGTCGTTCTGCGTCTGGCGCTCGCGCTCGATCAGCAAAAGAAATACGGCGATGCCTTGCAGCAAGCGAATCGCGCCGTGGAATTGTCGAAAGAAGACACCGACCTGGGACGAATGGCGCGGAACGAACGCGACCGTTTGATCGTACAAACCGGTGGGACGCCAACGCCGGCAGCGACTCCGGCGAGCCCGACGCCAAATGCTCCTCCGACCGCTGCGCCTCCAACCGCTGCGCCTCCAACCGCCACGCAGGGTGCGCCTGCGGCCGCTGCCGATCCGAGCCACTGAGCGAAAGATTCCATGTTGAGTTCGAATAGAAGCGAGCTTTCGGGTCTCGAAGAGGCCATCAGTCACACATTCTCCTCGCCCCATTTATTGGAACGAGCCCTGACGCACAGCTCGCAGGCACGAGAAACAGAGATGCTCCGCCCCGGCTCAGGCGAGCGCGTCATGGACAATGAGCAGCTGGAATTTTTGGGCGATGCTGTGCTTGGCCTGGTTACGACTGAGGAATTGTTCCGGCGCTTTCCCCACTTCAATGAAGGGCAGCTTTCGAAATTGCGCGCGCACCTGGTGAGCAAGAATCACCTGATTCACGTCGCTGAATACCTTCAATTGGGGAAATACCTGCGGCTCGGCCGAGGCGAAGAGAAAAGCGGCGGGCGTAACAAAGCTGCGCTGCTGGTTGATGCCCTCGAGGCAGTGGTCGGGGCCGTTTACCTTGACGCCGGCCTCGAACCCGCCCGGGCCCTGGTTTTGCAGCGAATAGTTCTTCCCGAGCTCGAGGAGTTTATTTCCACTGGCAAAGCGGCGAGTGTGACGGATTACAAATCGGCACTACAGGAAAGTTTGCAGGCGGCGTCGAGACCCCAACCTGCTTATGTTCTGGTAAAGGAAACCGGGCCGGAGCATAAGAAGACATTCACCATCGAAGCCCGTCTGCTCGCGCTCGGTGGCAGTGAGGTTGAATTCGTGGGACGCGCTGAAGGCTCGACCAAGAAAAATGCCGAGCAGGACGCCGCCCGGCAGGTATTGGAATATTTGGCTGCGCAGCCATCCGGGAATGGAGTTGGTCGTTGAACCTGGTTCGCAGGCATGCAGATCGTCATTCCGGCTGGCCGGAGTCCCTTCAGGCGCTGCTCGGGACGGTTGTCATCGCGGTATTCGTGGTCACGTTTATCCTGCAGGCGTTTCAAATTCCATCGGAGTCGATGGAGAACACGTTGCTCGTTGGCGATTACCTGCTGGTTGACAAATTGCATTACGGAGCCGATAGCTTCTGGGGACACTTTCTGCCGTACCGCAAAGTTGAGCGTGGGGACATAATCGTCTTTCACTACCCCGTGCATCCGAGCGAGCACTTTGTGAAGCGAGTGATTGGCATTCCCGGCGACCGCATTCGGCTGATCAATCGTCGCGTGTATGTGAATGGCGCGGCTCTGGTTGAGCCCTATGCGCACTATTCGCGCCCGAACGACGGCAGCCCAGATGCCATGTTTCGCGACGATTTCCCCCAACCCGACTCGCAAGTCAGCGGCCTGACTCCGCCATGGAAGCTGGAACTCGCGAAAATGATCGATAATGGGCAGTTGATCGTCCCCGAAGGCAATTACTTCGTGATGGGCGACAACCGCGACGACTCGCTCGATAGCCGCTATTGGGGCTTTGTACCCCGAGAAAATATCGTCGGGAGGCCGCTTGTGATCTACTGGTCGATGCGCAGTCAGGCGACAGATCCCGCCGATGGAGATAAGTTCACTCGCTTCGTGTACGCGATGAGTCATCTGGTCCAGATCACCCGCTGGGACCGCGCCATGCGCCTGGTCCGCTAGACCTGCGGTAAACTCTCAACGAGGAACATTCATTGGCAAAGCAAGAGTTGGCAAAAAAAGAATTGGCAAAAAAAGAGACACTGGAAGAAAAACCGCGCGAAACTACGGTTGAATTTTTGGCTTCCTTGGCCGGAGTGCTGGTGACCGGCCTGTTCATAATCACCTTCATATTGCAGGCATTTGAGATTCCCTCGTCGTCGATGGAGAATACTCTGCTCGTCGGCGACCATGTCTTTGTGAATCGGGTCCAATTCGCTCCGCCGACGAGATGGATCGATCACGTTGTCCCTTATGGCCATATTCATGACGAGGACATTGTGGTTTTCCTTTCACCGGCTGAATCGGATTTATATGTGGTAAAGCGGATCATCGGAGTCCCCGGCGATCACATTCACTTGCAGGATGGTGTGGTTTACCGGAACGGTCAAAAGCTTAATGAGCCGTATGTTCTGAACACCGGCTACAATCCTGATGACCCATATCGCGACAACTTTCCCGACGTTCCTCCGCCCGACTATAGCAACGTGACGCCCGAGTGGAAGCTCACGATGCCGCAGCATATTGAGAACGGTGATCTCGTGGTGCCTCCGGACAGATATTTCGCTATGGGCGATCACCGCGATGTCAGCTATGACAGCCGCTATTGGGGATTCATTCCTCGCGAAAACATTATTGGCCGGCCAATGTTTATTTATTGGTCCTTTGAAGAGCCTTCGGATCAGTATCTGCAGACGGGATTTGGTCAGAGGGTCGCGTTTTTCGGACACGTGGTGCTCCACTTCTTCGACATGACCCGCTGGAAGCGGACCTTTAAGGTAGTGCGTTGAGAAAACTCCGTTCCAAACGCGTCGTCGGGTCTGTATTGGTGCTGGGGTTAGCGTTATTTTTAGTGCGCCCGCAGGTTGGGCGGCTGCATAAGAAGGTAGCGGAGTCGCTGAGCTGGCAACTGGGACGCCGCGTTTCAATCGATTCGGTACACATCCGCTTTCTGCCACGCCCTGGCCTGGAGCTTGAAAATCTCGCGATTTATGACAGCGCCGAATTCGGAGCGGAACCAGCTCTTCGCTCGCCCGACGTGACCGCCTGGTTGCGCGTGAGTTCCCTTCTCCGCCGGCGGATCGAGATTTCCAGTTTAAGTTTGAGCGATGCGAGCGTGAACTTGTGTCGCAACCCAGACGGAAAATGGAATATTGAAGAGCTGGTCGAGCGAGCTTCAAAAAGTTCCACCGCGCCGACGGCTTCCAGCCGAAAAGAGCCTCGCCGTGAATTTCCCTACATTGAGGCCGACCACGCACGCATCAATTTTAAGGACGGATTGGAAAAGACCCACTTTGCCCTGACTAACGCCGAGTTCGCTCTGTGGCAGGAATCGGAGGATGAGTGGGGATTGCGCTTGCGTGCGCGACCGATACGCACCGATGCCAACCTCACCGACACCGGCACGGTAAGCGTAAGCGGAACCTGGGGCAGATCGGTTGAGTTAAAGAACACTCCCATTCAGTTGTCTCTCGAATGGAAGCAGGCGCAGATCGGCCAGGTTTCTCAGCTGTTTTCGGGAAGCGATCAGGGATGGCGTGGCAGCGTACTCGTGGATGCCTCAATTTCCGGAACACTGGGCAATTCCGTTATCAGCTCCGATCTTTCAGCCGACCAGCTTCGCCGGCGCGACATTCTTGCCAACGGAGATTTGCGTGCGATCGTGCACTGTGCCGCAGAATACGATTCGGCGCAACGCGCGCTGATAAACGTGGATTGCAGTGCGCCGGCAGGTGACGGCACAGTAGAACTGAAGGGCACCACGGCAGGGATTCCGTTCTCCTCCTACGACCTGACCCTCTCGGCGAAGGATGTTCCGGCTGAATCTGCGCTTCACCTCGCACGACGTGCACATCAATACATTCCAGACGACTTGCAGACAACCGGAACGATTAATGCGGAGCTCTCTTTAGTCCGGAGCCGCCCCGATAGCAGCCCGCAACTGAGCGGTGAAGGGGAATTATCGGGACTGCGGGTTGGATCTGCAAACTCCGAGTTCCCCATCGGAATGGTTCCCATACAGCTGGTTACTTCAGCCCGCAAATTGCGCCGTTCGGAGAGTTCTAATTTGCTCGGTTCTTCGCAATTGGAGATTGGGCCTTTCAGCGCTTCTCTGGGGAGACCGACTCCGATCCAGACCGAAATCTCAGTCTCTCGTGCTGGATATCACGGTTCTATCCGCGGTGAGGCTGCTCTGAAACGGCTGCTGCAAGCTGCGCATATGCTGCGAATAGCAGTGCCTGCGGTCAACGCGGATGGAGTCGCAACTCTCAATCTGGCGCTTTCTCATAACTGGGGTGAGACCGCTCCAGCCATTACGGGCAGAGCGCAATTGCATGCGATTCGGGCGCAGGTGAGAGGATTGAACTCGCCCTTGCAAATTCATCACGCAGAGTTGTCGATCGCACCGGACGCGGTGCACGTGACAAACTTGGAAGCCTCGGTTGGAGCAACAGCCTGGCGTGGCTCGCTATTGATACCACGTCCATGCTCCGCGCCCGAGTCGTGTGAATTTCAATTCCATCTTCGTTCCCCGCAGTTGACTGCTGCCGAAGTGAATCAGATGTTCAACCCTGAGGCGGTGAAGCGGCCGTGGTATCGCTTGCTGACCCCTGAAACGGCAAACTCGTTCTTCATGAAGACAGGCGCCACGGGATCGATCGAAATTGACAAGCTGCTCTTGGGCCACACTGCATGCAACCGGTTCTCCGCAGATCTGGAGCTTCGCAAGGGCCAAATTTCACTTACGAAGATTCATGGCATTTTGCTGGGCGGCAAAACGGCGGGAACGCTGAAGGCAGACTTTTCGGTTCGTACACCCGCGTATTCAGGTTCAGGCACATTCGACAGCATCTCGCTTGCCGCGGTTGCGGGTCTGATGCATAACGCATGGGTCGACGGCACAGGCTCGGCAGACTACAAATTCAAAGCTGCCGGTTGGAAACTCCAGGAGATATTAGACTCCGTTGAACTCACCTCGACCTTTGAGATTCAGGACGGAACGTTCCCGCACGTTGTGCTTGCCGAGGGCACGGAACCCTTGCTGGCAAATTCGTTTACCGGAAATATGAAGATCAGCGGGGGAAACTTCTCTTTTGCGGACGCGAAACTTCAGTCCCAGCGTGGCGTTTATATGATCAGCGGCACCGCGTCGCTCACGGGCACACTGAATTTGAAGATGACAGGCGAGAGCTCCACTGGATACACGCTTTCCGGCACATTGGCCCAGACTCGAGTCTCGCCAATCACAATCCCACCCACGCAAGCCGAATTGAAGCCGTGAGAAGAAAACTCTGGGCCATTTTTTTCATCTTGGCGATTTCGCTCTTCTCGGCTGCGTCCTCCAACACTCGCGACGTTGCGTCGATGGATCGCAAGCTCGAGCATGTGGAAACAAACGGCCGTTCATCTCACCCAAATCCTGCGCCCACCGTTTTTACCGAACCGGAAGTGAACGCCTATCTCGCATCTGACGAAGTGAACATGCCCGCGGGCGTGGAATCTGTGTCACTTCAGGGCGAGGCAGGAGTCGTCACCGGCAATGCTCATGTTGATTTTGACCGCATTCGGGAAGGAATTCACTCCTCCAATCCCCTGCTCTCCGTTTTCAGCGGTGTTCATGATGTGGTGGTTGTCGTCGACGCTCACGGCGAGAACAGAACCGGATACGTGCACGTCGACTCCGTTTCGCTCGATGGAATTGAAGTTCCGCGATTTGTCTTGCAAATGTTTGTCGAGAAATTCCTGACTCCGAAATATCCCGAAATCGGCCTGGACTCCCAATTTGCACTTCCCGACCGCATTGACAATGCCACAGTTGGCGAGCACGAACTCACAACTATTCAAAAATGATCGTGTAGGCGCGGGCGTCCACGCTCGCGCTTCGTGTACCTTAGTGTCCTTAGTGATTGATCAGCTTTGAGGACAAAAATTCATGCCGCGATACGAATACCGTAACCTTCAGCCCACTCCCGATGCTCAAAAGAATTTTCTCGAATGGATCGATCGTCTCGACTCCGAATTCATGAATCGCGACCCGGAGCATCGGAGTAATGTCGTCCGCGACGCATTGCATGAAATTTACCTTGACAGGTCTTATGCATCACCGGCGGGAACGCTTGCGCAACGTGCCGTTGCCCACACATTCGATCCGCGCAACGCCACGCTTGAACCCGAGTACTATGGCGACGTCGATCCCGCCAAATACGCCGAGCGCAAACCCCTGATCTGGTTCTGGATGATGTACGACCGCTCACCTCTCGGCCTGAACCACTGGCTTGGCTTTCGAATGCGCGCCATGCTTGCGCGACATGTCTTCAAACATTGCGGCAAGAACGTAAAGATTTTCCATGGTGTCGAATTCTCGTTCGGCTACAACCTGACGGTTGAAGACAATTGCACCATTCACAAGTACGTCCTGCTCGATGACCGCGGTGAGCTCATTATTCGCGAAGGCAGTTCGATTTCCGATTACGCGAACGTTTACACGCACGCTCACGATCTGAACGAAGGCATGATCATCACCAACCACAAGACCGAGATCGGTCCCCGCGGGCGGGTGACCTATCATGCGACGGTACTGAGCGGCGTGCGTATCGCCGAACACGGACTGGTCGGCGCGCTGGGCGTGGCCTCGAAAGATGTGGCGCCTTATCACGTTGTCGCCGGAATTCCTGCCAAGACGATAAAAGTGAAAACCATTGCGCCCGGAGAACTCGGCGAGCCGGATAACAAGTAACGTGTGGCGTGAATAATCGTGTGGGTCGGAGACTCCTGTCCGACTAAGTCTGACTACGTTCCTGTCTAACTGCCGGATTTGTTACTATCGAAGCCAAAGCTGAGGGATCGCAGAATTGACGAGCTTGTCGGACCTGCTAATTTGACATTTTCCCAATTCCGCGATTTCTCAATCCCCAATGACCCTCCAACACG
>DATIYR010000307.1:0-12625 GCA_035517535.1 Terriglobales bacterium | reverse complement strand
GGCTGCGGAACCCCTTCAAAAAACATATTTTCGATGCGCACATGATCGTGGAAGTATTCGATATTCCAGAACGGCACGACGGCACAGGCCAGGTGAGTGTGCAGCGTGGGAGCGGTATGGCACGAGAGCGGCAGGTTGTGTGACTCGCACAGCGCAGCCACTCCCAGAAAACCCGTTACCCCGCCGCAACGCGTCGCATCCGCCTGAAGCACATCGACAGCGCCAGCATCGAGCATGCGACGGAAATAGAAGATGTCGTAACCGTACTCTCCCGCCGCGATGTCCATTTTCACCGGCGCGCGGTCGCGAATCAGCCGTAGTCCTTCCAAATCGTCCGACGAGACCGGTTCTTCGAACCACGAAACATCAGATCCGGCGAAAATTTCCGCTTGTTGAAGCGCCTGTTTGCGGCTATATGCGCCATTGGCATCAACGTAGAGTTTGGCATCGCCACCGATCGCGTCGCGGGCCGCGCGCACTCGCTCGATGTCTCTCGCCGCATCGCGCCCGATTTTCATCTTCACCGCTGGAATTCCCTGCTCCACCCAGCCCGCGAGCTGTTTCGTAAGCTGCTCATCGGAGTAGGAGGTGAATCCGCCGCTGCCGTAAATTGGCATCGCGGCATGCACCTGCCCGAGCAACGTAACCAGCGGCAAATTCAGCAGGCGGGCTTTCAGGTCCCACAAAGCACAATCCACCGCCGAAATTGCCATCGAACAAATCCCCGGCCTGCCCAGATTGCGTATGCGCCGCCACATCTTCATGTAGGCCGCCGGTGGAGACATGGCATCCGCGCCTTTCACAACTTCCGCCAATGTGCCATGAATCAACTTGGCCGTAGCCTCGTCAGCGTAGGTGTAACCCATGCCTTGCTTGCCTCCGCCGTCGACTTCGACAAGCACGAGTGTTGTCTTATTCCACTTCAATGTGCCGTCTGATTCGGGGAAATCAGTGGGCACCGTGTAAGTGGAAACCTGAACTCCTTCAACCGGAACGGAGGATAAAGGCTTCGGCATCGCAGGCAAGAAAACTTCGTATTAAAGATGACGGGCAGAAGTGAAGAGTGGCTTTGAGTTTCTGAATTTTCTTGATGAACGTTGCTACGGCAAAAACATCGTGACCCGATCTTTTGTAGGCTGCGAGACTACTGGGCGGGAGTCTTATAAACGACTCCATTCTTCATCACAAACTCCACGTGCTGCACCGCGGTAATATCGTCGAGCGGGTTGCCCCGCACGGCCACAACATCGGCGAAGAATCCCGGCTTCAGTTGCCCGATCTGGCCATCCCATCTCAGCAGCTTGGCGCCGTTGATCAGGTCTGCCTGCAGCGCCTGCAGAGGAGTCATCCCGAATTTCACCATCAGCGCAAGCTCGCGTGCTTGCGTGCCATGCGGGAAGGGACCGACGTCGGAACCCATCGCAATCGGGACTCCGGCGGCCAACTGCTTGCGGAAATTTGCCGCGTGCAGATCGAGAATCTCCTGTTCTTTTGCTCCCCCGCCGGGCGTGAGTGGATGCGCCGCGAAATATTCCTGAATGGTAAAGGTCGGCACCGCAAAGATATGTTTTTCATGCATGATTCGCATGGTTTCATCGCTGATCTGAAAGGAATGATCCACCGATGCCACCCCCGCCTGGGCAGCGTAAAGCGCTCCCGGTTCCCCGGTGGCGTGGACTGCAACAAAACCTCCGACCCGCGCCGCCTCCTGCACCGCGGCAGCAAGTTGCTCTTCTGTGTACTGATACGGGGTGGAGAGAACGCCGTCGTGGACCGAATCTGCTCCAGTCTGATAAATTTTGGTGAAGTCCGCGCCTTCTTTGTATTGCTCTCGCATCACTTCGATGAGCTGTTCGGCATCATTCGCGTAATCGGCATTCGGAAGCACATGCTGCGCTGGGTTGTAACCGATGGCATCTTCGTGCCCACCAAGAATGTTGATTGCATTCCCGCTGAGCCGCAGCCGTGGACCCGGGATTTCGCCGCGATTGATGGCATCGCGGACGGCAGTGTCGGCCGACCCCGCACCTTCCGTTCCCATGTCGCGCTCGGCGGTGAAGCCGCCCATCAAGTCGGCTTTTGCCGCCAGCGTTGCCATGATAGTTCGCTGCGGTACAGACTCCTCGATGGTCTGCAAATCTTCAGCGCCGGGATGCAGGAAAAGATGCACGTGCGCATCAATCAGTCCCGGGAGCAACGTACGATCACCGAGATCAATCACCTGTGCGCCTGCGGGATGTTTCACGCTGCTTCCGACTTCGACGATGCGCTCTCCCTGAATGAGCACCTCACCAGGGCTGACGATTCGCCCAGCGTCAACGTCAAGCAAACGCGCGGCGTGCAACACAATCGCGTTTGGGTTCGATCCCTGTGCGACCGCTGCAGCACTAATCAGAATCAGTAAGAGGCAAAAATACATCTGAGAAATGTGGCGAATCATGGCTGGCCTGCGATGGTACCACCATCTGAAGGTGACGGAATAGTGAGCTGAATGAACCGGAAAGCATGCATCGTTGGAGCTGGGCCGAACGGCTTGGCAGCAGCAATCGTACTTGCGCAAGCCGGGCTGCAAGTCGATGTTTACGAAGCGGAACCAACGCCCGGCGGCGCCGTGCGCACGATGGAGTTGACCGAGCCTGGGTTTCTCCACGATTTTGGCTCGGCCGTATATCCGTTGGGCGCAGGCTCGCCGTTTTTTTCTTCGCTTCCGCTGGCTGAGTTTGGTTTGCAGTGGATCCATTCGCCTGTACCGGTGGCCCATCCTTTGGACGACGGCACCGCCGTGGTTCTCGAACGCGATCTGACCGAGGCAAAAGCTTCGCTCGCAGAAGACGGCGCAGCCTGGGTCGAGTTGGTGCAACCGTTCGTAGAAAACTGGCGGGAGTTTGCGTCTGACGTATTGCAGCCGATGCCTTCAATTCCGAAACATCCATTTCTTATGGGGCAATTCGGAAAGCATGCGCTTCTCTCCGCCAAAGCGATTGCCTCACGATTTCGCAACCAGCGCACGCGAGCATTGTTCTCCGGCCTCGCCGCGCATTCATTCCTCAGCATGGATGAAACCATGAGCGGCGCGTTCGGATTGTTGATGGCAATTCCCGCTCACGCAGTCGGCTGGCCAATTCCTCAAGGCGGTGCGCAGTCGCTAACAGATGCCTTATGCCGCTATCTTGAAAAGTTGGGCGGAAAAGTGAAGACCTCGTCGCGCGTTGAAAAATTAACTGATCTTCCGGATTACGGCGTTTTCGTCTGCGATGTGACCCCGCGCCAACTGCTGTCGGTAGCGGGAGACCAACTCTCAGAGAATTACAAGCGCATTCTGCGAAGATTTCGTTACGGGCCAGCCGCGTTTAAGGTCGATTACGCATTAAGCGCTCCCATTCCTTGGAAGGCCGCGGCATGTGCTCGTGCTGCGACTGTCCATCTGGGAGGAAGCTTCGACGAGATCGCCACATCCGAGAAAGCCGTACGGAACGGCGAAATTTCCGACAAGCCGTTCGTCCTGCTCGCTCAACCGTCTCTTTTCGACAGCTCCCGCGCACCCTCCGGCAAGCACACGGCCTGGGCGTACTGCCACGTGCCGCACGGGTCGAAGATCGATATGCTGCAGCGGCTGGAAGATCAAATCGAGCGCTTCGCCCCCGGCTTTCGCGACCGCGTTGTGGCCCGGCGGGTGTTTACACCTGCCGGCCTCGAGAGCATGGACGCCAACCTTATCGGCGGCGACATCGCGGGTGGTGTTTTGGACATTCGCCAGTTCATCTTTCGCCCGAGCTGGCGGCACTACGGAACTTCCGCCCGACATATTTACATCTGTTCGGCATCAACCCCACCAGGTGGTGGCGTGCACGGCATGTGCGGATTTCACGCCGCCAAAAAGGCACTCGCCAGAATTAGCCCGGAAGTTTAGTTGGAAGTGGTAACGAGGGTAACCCTGCCGGTAATGGCCTCGTATGATATAAAAACCAAAGAACAAGCCAAAATCACAGCGGACAGCGCAAGGTCCCCGGTGTGCGTGTGTGGCGTGTCGGGGCTAGTTTTGGCGCCAATGTCCGCCATTTGGGGAAAGACTTGAGTTTTATCAACTTCGCAGCCCGCGAGATCAATTGCAAGATCGTCTACTATGGCGCGGGCCTCGGCGGCAAAACCACGAACCTGCAGTTCATTTATCAGAAGACCGCCGAGCAGCAAAAAGGCAAGATGATCTCGCTCGCCACCGAAACCGAGCGAACGCTGTTCTTCGATTTTCTTCCTCTGGACTTGGGTTCCGTGCGCGGCTTTAAGACGCGCATTCACCTCTACACCGTTCCCGGCCAGGTTTTCTACGACGCCAGCCGCAAGCTGATCCTGCGCGGCGTGGACGGCATCGTCTTCGTCGCCGACTCGCAGCAGGAGCGCATGGACGCCAATTCCGAAGCGCTCGACAATTTGATGTCCAACCTGAAAGAGCACGGCTACGACTTCGCCAAGATTCCCTATGTTCTGCAGCTCAACAAGCGTGACCTGCCCAATATCCTGCCTGTGCCCACCCTCACCAAAGAACTGCAGCGCAAGGGCGAACCAGTGCTCGAAGCCGTCGCCTTCCAGGGCCAAGGCGTCTTTGAAACTCTGAAGGAGATTGCCCGGCAAGTCCTAGTGGAGCTGAAAAAAGGCAGCTAGCACTCTGGACTGTGTATATACAAATATAGTATATTGTATATATGCCTGTGACCTCCATCCGCCTGGACACTAAGTTGGCCGACGAAGCCGCAAAAGTACTGGGCGCGAAATCCCGCACCGAAGCCATTCACCTCGCTCTCAGGGAAATTGTCGCGCTTAGACGCTTCAAAGACCTAATGACGAAAAACGGGGGGAAACTCCGCTTCGAAGGCGCAGGTGAGTAGCTTAGTCATCTTCGATACTTCGATTTTCATCGATCAACTCCGAACACAAAGGCATCAACAACGAATTCTGGCAACGAGCGGATTGGTTAGAACCTCGGCTGTGGTGCTTGCTGAGCTGTGGCGGGGAGCCAACACCATTGAGGAACGCAGGTTCCTGCGAACACTTGAAAGAAATCACCCAGTACTCACACCGACAACCAATAACTGGCTAGAATCTGGACAAATCATTGCAGAAATTCGGATCGATCGGGGTTTTGCAGCCGAAAAGTTGAGGGACTTACACTTCGATGTATTGATCGCGCTTACCGCACGTTCCCCCGGAGCTCGCGTGATCACATCGAATCGGGCAGACTTCGAACTGATCGCCCGCTACATTCCGGTGTTACTAGAGGTTTGGTCTTGACCATCCTGCGGGTTCCATAACGGGAAGTCTCGTATAATCATGTAATTCACCGTGACTACTCTGACCGACATCATTGCCGGAACGCGGCGCAAAGTCGAAGAAGCCATTTCCACGTCCGATTTGGCTCAAGTCGAGAAGGCGGCGGCTGCGCATTCGCCGCGCGGCTTCCGCAAAGCGCTCGAGTCGGTGAGCGCTTCAGGCGTGGCGATCATCGCGGAGCTGAAAAAGGCATCGCCGTCGCGCGGCGTGATTCGCAGCGACTTCGATCCGGCTAAGCTCGCTCTTGAATTGGAGCAGGCCGGAGCAGCTGCACTATCGGTTCTGACCAACGAGCAATTTTTCCAGGGCTCGCTCGAGAATCTCCGCGCCGCCTCGGCCGGGACGCGGCTCCCCTGCCTGCGTAAAGATTTCATCATCGACGAGTTCCAAATTCTCGAGGCTCGTGCGTACTCCGCCGACGCAGTTCTGCTCATCGCCGCCGCGCTTCCACAAGAGGAACTGCTTGCGCTGGTCAAGCGTGCCAAGAACTTCCAACTGGACATTCTTTGCGAAGTCCACGACGAGGAAGAACTGGGGCGCGCACTGGAGGCAGGCTGCGACCTTGTCGGCGTCAACAGTCGTGACCTTCACACCTTCAGCGTGGATTTGGACACCGCGTTCAGAGTGGCTCAGATGCTGCCACCGGAGGTTGTCGCAGTCGCAGAGAGTGGAATTGAGCGAGGCCGAGATATCGCGCACCTGCGCTCCGCCGGGTATAACGCATTCCTCATTGGCGAAGCTTTGATGAGGGCGTCATCTCCGGGAGACGAACTGCGAAGGCTGATCGCCGAAGCGGGCTCAGCTGCATCCGCAGGGATGTAAAGCAGGTTCCTCACCGCTGAAGCGGTTCGGAATGACAGTAGGGTTTTGACCCACGATTCACGACCCACGACGTTGCTATGACCTGGATCAAAATCTGCGGCATCACGAATCTCGAAGACGCGCTCGTCGCGGTCGAAGCGGGTGCGGATGCGCTGGGATTCGTGTTTTACCAAAAAAGTCCGCGATATGTAGCGCCGGCTGCGGTTAGTGAAATCGCATCACGGGTGCCAGAGCAGATCGAGAAGGTCGGCGTTATGGTGAGTGATTTAGACGAGGACCTGCCGCGGATCGTCCATACGGCGCGATTGACGGCGGTGCAGCATCAAATGGTCTTTCCGCAAGGCGATCCTCCACCAGCGCGAAAAGCATTCGGGCGAGATCTCTTTCCGACCCGTTTTCAAACATTCATCGCGCTTCCGGCATCGTTCCTATTGGCTGGCGGCGACGCAAGTAGGAGAACGGCAGAGAGCTTCGCCCAATTAAGAAAAACAGTGCACGGTCAACCGAGCGTGCCAAAAGGGTTCTTCGAAACCTTTTTTCTAGATGCAGGAACAGCGACGCAGCCGGGCGGCACTGGGGTTTCGTTCGACTGGAGCAAGGCCGTTGCCATTGCAGAAGATATGCGCAAAGGAGGGTTAAAGCTTGTCGTTGCTGGCGGCCTTACTCCGGAGAATGTGACCGAAGCTATGCGCATCCTCCATCCCTGGGGCGTTGACGTTTCCTCCGGGGTCGAAGCCCGCCCCGGCAAAAAAGATCCTGAAAAGGTTCGTGCGTTCATAAGAGCCGTTCGCGAGGCGGATAAGGCGAATTCAAACAGATGGCAACTGCATCGGTAACAAAGAAGAATTCGAGGGTGGCCCACCCTTCGACAAGCTCAGGGCAGGCTTCAACGCGCTTTTCGTTGAGTGGGAATTCCAATCCCAAAAAGACGAGGCTGCTCCACCCCTCGCGCTTTTCGAACGGCGGGAACTCCGCCCTCAAAAAGTCGGGACCCGGACGTTTTGGCCCCTGGGGAGGCCGCTACGTTCCTGAAACGCTTATGGCGGCGCTTCAGGAGCTCGAGGCCGAGTACGAAAAAGCCAAGCGCGATCCTCGCTTTAAAGCTCGCCTCAGCGAGCTTCTAAAAACCTACGCCGGACGCCCCACTCCTCTGTTCTTCGCCAAGCGACTTACTCAGAAACTTGGCGGCGCAAAGATCTACCTCAAGCGCGAAGACCTCCTCCACACCGGGGCGCACAAAATCAATAACTGCCTCGGCCAGGCGCTTTTGGTCGAGCGCATGGGCAAGCACCGCGTGATCGCCGAAACCGGCGCCGGCCAGCACGGAGTCGCCACCGCGACCGTCTGCGCCCTCCTCGGCTTCGAATGCGTCGTCTATATGGGCACCGAAGATATGCGCCGCCAGGAGCTGAACGTCTTTCGCATGCGCCTGCTCGGCGCGGAGGTTCGCGGCGTCGATTCCGGCTCGCGCACCTTGAAAGACGCCATCAACGAAGCCATGCGCGACTGGGTCACGAATGTCCGTACTACACATTATTTGCTCGGCAGCGTGCTCGGCGCGCATCCTTACCCGACCATGGTTCGCGACTTCCATCGTGTGATCGGCCAGGAAGCCCGCGCACAAATCATGAAAGCCGAGGGCAAGCTGCCGACGGCGATTATTGCCTGCGTCGGCGGCGGATCGAATGCCATCGGAATTTTCCACGACTTCATCGGCGACAAGAAAGTGCAGTTGATCGGAGTCGAAGCCGGAGGCCGCAGCGAAAAATTAGGCGACCACGCGGCTCGTTTTCGTGGCGGATCGCCCGGCGTACTGCAGGGCACGTATTCCTACGTCCTGCAGGATGAAGGCGGCCAGATAGCGCTCACGCATTCCGTTTCCGCCGGACTCGATTACCCTTCAATCGGCCCCGAGCACGCCTGGCTCGCCGACATGAAGCGCGCCGAGTACGTCGCCGCATCCGACGCCGAAGCCCTCGATGCATGCAAGCTGCTGGCGCAAACCGAAGGCGTAATTCCCGCGCTTGAGTCCTCCCACGCCGTCGCCGAAGTAATCAAGCGCGCGCCGCAGATGAAGAAGTCAGATGTAGCGATCGTGAACATCTCCGGGCGAGGCGATAAGGATATTGGCATCCTGCGCGAAAACCTCAAGCTCGGGTAGCATTGTCATTCCGAATGACCTCAGCCATGAGGAACCTGCTTTCCCTCGAATGCAAAGGAACAGCAGATTCCTCACTGCTGTAGCAGTTCGGAATGACATTGCTCGAAAATGTCACTTAAATTCACCAACTATCCTTTCCTCGTCGCCTACATCACCGGTGGCGACCCTGACTTGCGAACCTCGCGCGCGTTCTTCGGGCCGAGTTACGATGAGATCAGCAGCTCATAAGTCTCATGATTGCCAATCCAGAACCACAAGTATCCCCTCTCCCTCTTGATCGCTAGCGTCCGATATTTAAGCGTAACTCGAGCAGACCAGATTTCCTGACCAAGACGCTCGCCTATTTTCTTGAATTGCAAAGAAGGATGCTGAGCATTTTGCTTCAGCAGTGCAAACTGTTTGTCAGCGCGTTGGCGGATCTCGACCGGGAGGGCGTAGTACTGCAGAGGCTTGATGCTGCATTGAGCGTTAGAGCGGCCTGGTGCGACCGTTCTTTTCATCGTCCAACGCGCGATCGATCGCGGCATCCAGCCGTCCGGCTGATAAATCTGCCTTAAGGCGCACGTCGATGGGCTGCGGATAGTGCTCCTCCAGCCAAGCGTACAATTCCTCGATTTCCTGCCGGGTAAGCCGCTGGATAGCGCTCTCGATTTCCTTAACAGTGCTGGGTGCCATAAATCACCTTTGACATTGCTATCATACTGGCTCGATCAAACATGCCACTTAGTTTCATTAACAAGCCTACTCTCGTCGCTTACATCACCTGCGGCGATCCCGACCTGCGCACCTCGCGCGCAATTGCACTCGCTGCGATTGACGCCGGAGCAGGGGTTCTCGAGCTCGGTGTTCCCTTCAGCGATCCCGTTGCCGACGGCCCGGTAATCCAGCGCGCCAGCGAACGCGCACTCAAGAATGGCGTGACACTTGCGGATGTGCTCAAACTCGCCGCCGAAATCCGCCGCGAGAGCGATGCCGGCCTCATCATCTTTACCTATCTCAACCCCATCCTCCGCATGGGCCTCGAACAATTCGCAAAGCAAGCCGCCGAGGCAGGAGTCGATGGCGCGCTGGTCACCGACCTTCCGGTCGAAGAATCCGCCGCTTACGTCCAGCAAATGCGCAAGCGCAACCTCGCCACCGTCTTTCTCGCCGCACCCACCAGCCCCGACTATCGCCTGAAGCGCATCGCCGAAGCCTCTACCGGATTCATTTACGCCGTCTCCCGCACTGGCGTCACCGGCGCGCGAAAAGAATTGACCGACGACGCACAGAAACTCGTCCGTCGGCTGCGGAAATTCACCAAGCTGCCCATCGCCGTCGGCTTCGGAATCTCTCAGCCCGAGCAGTTCGCCGCGGTGGGCCGGTTCGCCGATGCCGCGGTCGTCGGCAGCGCCATTGTGCACACCATCGAGCAGAATCCCGGCAAAGAAGCTCAAGCTGTGGCAGAATTTATTAAACAGCTCTCAGTCGTCAGCCATCAGCCGTCAGATAGAGAATCCAAAAGGACGCGGCAAGCAGTCAGTACCGATTAGTGTTGTTTCTGGCTGGAGGCTAAGAGCTAAAGCTAAGAGCTTGTTTTCATGGACATCGCAGATTGGCGGCGCAAAATCGATGAGATCGACCGCAAGCTGGTTGAGTTGATCAGCGAACGCGCTCACGCCGCTCATGAGATTGGCAGGCTAAAAAAAAGCATCGGCATGCCCATCTACGAACCCGACCGCGAGCGCATGGTTTTCGACAATGCCAAACGGGCCAACAAAGGGCCTTTGCCGGACCGCGACTTGCTCCGCATTTATGAGCGAATCATGGATGTAATGCGCACCATCCAGCGAGAGGAGATTGCGCCCGAAACCGTGGCCAAGGGGAACGGCGTGGTTGGCGAAACGGAAATTGATCCGGAGGTAAATGATTAGGAGCTTTCAGCCATCAGCCATCAGCTCTCAGGAACACCGAAGAACTGATGGCTCGTAGCTGAAGGCTGACGGCTTACTTATGATCGTCGCAATGCAGGAAACCGCAACCGAGGACCAGATCCAGGTCGTCACCGAACACCTGATTGATATGGGCTTCTCCGTTCATCGCACCACCGGCGAGCGCCAGACGATTCTCGCAGCCGTCGGTTCACGCACCGATTTCGACACGCGCAACCTCGAAGTGCTTAGCGGCGTGATGGAAGTTCACCGCATCAGCGCGCCTTATAAGTTGGCTGGCCGCAGCTTCCGCCCGCAAGGTACGATCATTGAATTTAGCAACGGCGTGAGGGTCGGCGGCAAAGAAGTCGTCGTCATGGCCGGACCTTGCTCGGTGGAATCGCGCGATCAGCTCTTCACGGTCGCAGAACTCGTCGCCAAAGCTGGGGCACGTGCACTCCGCGGCGGAGCATTCAAGCCGCGCACTTCGCCGTATTCCTTCCAGGGACTGGGCATCGAGGCCCTCAAGCTGCTCCGCGAAGCCGGAGATAAATTCAACCTGCTGGTCATCAGCGAAGTCATGGAAATTTCGCAGATCGAGCTGATGCTTCCCTACGTCGACATCCTGCAGGTCGGCGCGCGCAACATGCAGAATTTTAATTTGCTGCGTGAACTGGGAAAGCTGAAAACTCCAATTCTTCTGAAGCGCGGCATCGCCGCAACTATCGAAGAGGTGCTGCTCTCCGCCGAATACATCATGGCCGGCGGCAACTACAACATCATCTGCTGCGAGCGCGGCATTCGCACATTCGAGACTTACACGCGCAATACACTCGACATCTCCGCGATTCCGGTCATCCACAAGCTTTCGCATTTGCCGATGGCCTCCGACCCTTCGCATGGAACCGGGCGACGTGACAAGGTTGCGCCCATGGCCCGCGCGTCAGTTGCCGCCGGCGCCGATGCGCTGCTGATCGAGGTGCATCACAATCCTGACAAGGCTCTGTCCGACGGCGCGCAGTCGCTCTATCCGCACCAGTTCTCCGAGTTGATGGAGTCACTCAAGATGATCGCGCCCGCCGTGGGAAGAAGCATCGCCTGATCGAGTGATCGGGCCATCGGGCGATCTCGGACAGATCATCAGATGACCCGATCACCCGATGACCTGATTATGCCGCTTCGCCAAATCACGATCATCGGCACCGGCCTCATCGGCGGATCACTTGGCCTTGCGCTTCGCAAAAATAAATTCAAGGGCAAGATCATCGGCTGTGACCGGCCGGAAGTGCTTCGTCGTGCGAAGCGAGTCCATGCCATAGATCAGGGAGTCGCGGATCTGTTCGCCGCATGCCAGGGCAGCGATGTGATTGTCCTGGCAACTCCTGTAGGCGCTGTCATCGAGCTGATCGGAAAGCTTGCGCCTCGGCTGAATGCAAATTCAATCCTTACCGACGTCGGCAGCACCAAATTTGAAATCGCAGCGCGCGCCCGCCAGGTCTTTGGCGACGATGCACCGCGCAAGTTTCTTCCCGGCCATCCCATGGCAGGGAAGGAAAGCTCTGGAATCAAGTATGCTGACCCCGATCTCTTCCGGGGCGCGGTCTGGTTTCTAACTCCGCTCGTCGGTAAAAGCCTGCCGGGCGATGCCGGCAGAGAATACGTCTCCTGGCTGAAACGTATTGGCGCAAAAGTTGTCTTCCTCGATCCTGCCGCGCACGATCGACTCTGCGCCTGGATCAGCCACGTGCCCCAAATGCTTTCAACCGCGCTCGCCGCCAGTTTGGTCGATGAATACGGCGAGAACGCGCCGCTGCTCGAATCCGGCGGACGCGCGCTGAGCGAAATGACTCGGATCGCAGCCAGTCCTTATTTCATGTGGCGCGACATCGCGCTGACAAACAAGAAGAGCATTGCCGACGCCTTGCTCAAGATCGAGCAGCGCCTGGCGCACGTCCGCGAGAATCTTGATACGCGAGAATTAGAAGCCGAGTTTACTCGCGCTCACCAGCTTCGAAAAGCACGTTCACCACGGAGACACAAAGACACGGAGAAGACAAGCAGAACGGAAAAGAGACGGACCTTGTAGATCCGCCACCAGCCAAGATCTGTTTCTTATTGTTTTCTCCGTGTCTCCGTGTCTGCGTGGTGATTTTGCTTTAGAATTCTGCTTCGCAATGAACAAAGTTGTCGCTAACTCCGACGAGGCCATCCGCGATGTTTTCGACGGCGCGACCATCATGATCGGCGGCTTCGGGCTGTGCGGCATTCCTGAAAACCTGATCCGGGCATTGGTACGCAAAGGCACCAGGGACCTTCACACCATCAGTAACAACGTCGGTGTTGACGGCCTTGGCATGGGCCTGCTGCTTGCCGCTGGCCAGATTCGAAGTCACATCGGTAGCTACGT
>DATIYR010000306.1:0-6001 GCA_035517535.1 Terriglobales bacterium | reverse complement strand
GTTGCGAAGGCGAACCGTGCCGCCGCGAGCCGTAATGTAATCTCGCGCGGTGTTGTAAAGGGCTGTGAGAGGAATTGTGGGCACGCCCATGTTGCGCGCGTTGCGTGACTTCATGGATTCACGCACAACCTGCGCGGCATACGGTATAGCGATGCGGTCAAGATCTTCGCTGAGAGCGCTAACCAGAATCGGTTTCCAAAAGCGCTCGATTGCGCTTAATGTTTGATGATGACGCTCGAGCCACTGCTGAAATGAAGTTCCATCGTCTTTCGGCTTACGTGTGATCAGTGCAGACAGAGCGCGGGCGAGAGCGAACTTGTCCCAAGGGTTCAAAAATTTGAAACCGAGAAACGAAGGGGTTACGTGCAACGGCGCGGGCAAAACTCCCGACTGCAGAATCGACTGGCGACCTCCGGGTTCAATGAATGTCATTCGATCGAACCAGCGAATCTTGTCGTCGATTCCGATTTTCTTGTAGAACGCGATCAGGTTGGTGCAAAGTTCAAACAGAACGTGCTGGCAATTGTCGACAATCTCGCCGGTTCCCGGATGCTCGTAGGAAGACGCGCGGCCGCCGAGATAAGGACGCCGCTCGAACAAGGTGACGCGGAAACCGCTGTCGGAAAGCGCACAACCAGCCGCAAGTCCTGCGAGCCCGCCTCCGACAATTGCGACGGAGGGGCTGCCGCCGCGCACACTATTTGCTTGCTGAGATTGCGTTGGTTGCGCGGGGGGCATTAGAGGATCCGCTTCAGAAATCCTTTTGCGAAGATAACTAATTTCTCGCGGAGACTAAGGCTGACCTTGCGGGTGAAAACGTTGTAGTTGAGGCGGACGATCTTTTGCAAAAGTCCCCGGTAGATGTTTATGAGCACCCACAGCGCGGGCTGACTATCTTCCGATATCAGACCGAGCAGTTCGTCGCCAGCCTTATAGTTTTCGAATGCTCTTTGAGACTCGAGCTGCAACAGAGGACGAAGCTTGGCAGAATCGGTGATGGTAGCCAGGTCAGCGGGCGAAACCCCAAATTGCGCCAGATCATCTTGCGGCAAGTAGACGCGCCCGAGCGCCACATCTTCTTTCACATCGCGAATAATGTTTGTCAGTTGAAATGCCAGGCCCAAACGCTCCGCCAATGACTCAGCGGCAGGATCGCGATATCCGAAGATGTGAATGCAAACCAATCCCACCACCGAAGCAACGTTATAGCAATATCGCTCCAAATCCTGGAAACTGCGGTATTGAATGGGATGCCGAGGGGCGGTCTGATCCTCGCCTTCTTCCACATCCATGGCGGTGCCGAAGGCAAGCTGGTCCAGCAAGCCAACTGGGATCGCGTACCGGCGTTGCGCATCAACCAGCGCCAGCAGGATCGGATCGTCCGTGGGGAATCCCGCTTCAGCGGCGTGGAATGCGTCGACCCAGGCATCGAGTGTTTGCTTGCGGTCGCGCGCTGAAAGCGACGGATCATCGGCAATATCGTCGCAGCGGCGCATAAAGGCGTAAACAGCGCTCAGCGCCTGGCGTTTAGGTTTCGGAAGGACCAGAAAACCGTAGTAAAAGTTCTTGGCTTGCGAGCGAGTGATTCCGCGGCAGACAGAATAAGCGACTGCGAGTTGCGACGCAGTCGGTAAAAACGGCGTTGGAACCTGGGCCACGGTACTCATATCAGCTTATGAAGGGCGGCGCGCGCGACCAGAGCCAGTTTTCGCGGCTTCGAAATCACAGGCCGATTGCCAAGCACGGCAAAATGCTGGCGCTCGACGGCGTTCAAGATTTCCTGCCCACCGCGAGTAAAAAGTTCAATATCGATCGCGAGCTCGCGGCCGACTTTGCTTGCCAGCGGCAAACCGAGTTCGAACCATTCGTGCGCACGCTCGACCTCGAAGCGCATCATATCGCGAAATTGCGGCGAATTATTCTTCTGAGCGATGTCGTTCTCGGTTACAGCATATTTTTTAAGATCCTCGAGAGGAAGATAAATTCGCCCCTTCTCGAAATCAACGCTGACATCCTGCCAGAAATTTGCCAGCTGGAGCGCGGTGCAGGTGTAGTCGGAAAGTTGCTGGCGCTCGGCATCCCGGTAGCCGCATAAATACAGCACCAGATGGCCGACGGGATTGGCAGAATTGCGGCAGTAGCCGCGCAGGTCATCGAACGTCTGGTAGCGAAGGACGGTCTGGTCCTGGCGAAAAGCGGTCAGCAGATCGGAGAACTCGTGCTTGGGGATGTCGAACTCGCGAACCGTTCCGGCCAGCGCCACGAAAACCGGATGCCGCGGGCTGCCTTCGTAGCAGGCATTCAGCTCCGATTCCCATTCATCGAGCAACTGGAGAGACGCTTGCGGATTGCCGGTTTCATCACCGAGATCGTCCGATATCCGGCAGTACGCGTAAACATTGAAGAAATGCTGGCGAAGGCGCCTCGGCAGAAACCAGGTTGCGACCGAAAAGTTCTCGTAGTGAGTGCGCGCCAGCCGCTCGCAGTAGGCGTAGGCATCCGGCAAAGATGGAGCGCACGCCGGAATCGCATACTCAGCCGGAAGCTGTGACCAGATTGGGGGAGCAGCGCTCATTTCAAGTACTCAGCACTCAGCGTTCAGCCGTCAGCACTCAGCCGTCAGCACTCAGCAAACCAGTGCGACTGAATGCTGAGTGCTGAATGTTAACTGCGTTCTCATTGTCCCGGAATGATCGCGGTCTTGATGTCTCCATTCCGGTTCATCATATGCTGCAGGACCTGCTGCAGCCGCGAGAGTGGCGCCTCGCCGGTGATGTAATCGGTTGGACGAATCTTCTTTTCGGAGATCAGCGCGAAGGCTTTGCGCACGGCGTCGGGCGTATGGTGGAATGTTGCCTTCAGAGTCACTTCGGAATAGTGCAGCCGGTTGGTGTCGAGCTCGACGGTAGCGCCCTTGGCGCAGCCGCCGAAGAAATTCACCGTGCCACCTTTGCGGACCATCTCCGTGCCCCAAACCCACGCCTCAGGACGGCCAACAGCCTCGATGACCACGTCGGCACCGCGACCTGCGGGCGAAAGCGCTCGCACCGCATCGACCGGATCGCTTACACCGCCGAGATGAACGACGTCATGCGCGCCCATCTTACGCGCAGACTCGATCTGCGATTCGCGCTTGACTACCGCGATCACGTTGCAACCCATTGCTTGCGCGACATGAACAAACATCAGTCCGATTGGGCCTGCGCCGATGACCGCGACCGTGTCGCCGATTTCAACGCCGGTCTCGTGAAGTCCGCGTAGCACACAGGCCAACGGCTCGACCATGGCCGCATCCTCGAAGCTCACGTGCGGTGGAATCGCCAGCATATTGATTTCAACAATGCGCCGCGGAATGCGGATGTATTCAGCATAAGCGCCATTGTTGAACAGCAGGTCTTCACAAAGATTTTCCTGATGGCGCGAGCAGTAGAAGCAGGTCTGGCACGGCGCAGAGTTCAGCGCCACGACCCGCATGCCCTTTTTGAAGCCACGCACTCCCGGGCCGATCTCTTCGATAACGCCTGCAAGTTCATGCCCGAAAAGCGCTGGAGGGACGATCATGCGCGCGTGGTAGCCGCGCTGATAGACTTTCAGGTCGGTACCACAAGTGAGTGCCACCTGAACTTTGACAAGCACCTCACCCTGCCCCACGCGGGGAATCGGCACCTTTTCAATTTTCACGTCCTCTTTGCCATAAAGGACGGCTGCTGTCATCTTCCCGTTCACTTCTACCTTTCAGTCCTACTCACTTCAGCCCGGGCTGAATCACAATCTTCATCGAATCCGGCTGCGGATGCGCCGCCAAATCCAGCGCCTCCACGGCTCGCGCGAGCGGAAAACGATGGCTGATCAATTTCTCAAACGCGAACTCCCGGCCCAGCACTACTGCTATAGATTCCGGCTGCAGATCAACCGATGCGCTGTAGGAACCAATCAATGTCTTTTCGTCTACGCAGACAGCCGCAGGATCAAAAACCGCTTCACCGTGCTGGGTCTGCGCAAATAACAGAACTCTCCCGCCGGGGCGAACCGCATCCATCGCTATGCGGATCAAATTGTTGCCTCCAACCGCCAATATTGCGGCGTCCGCACCCCGTCCTTCGGTTCGCCGAAGTGTTTCCTGCAACACGTCTTCGCGTGCAGCGTTAATGGTGCTTTCGAGTCCGAACTCTCTAGATATTGTAAGCCGAGGATCATACAAATCGGAAGTGATTACGCCAGCGCCTGTCCGTTGGGCCAATAGGCTCAATATGATGCCGATTGGTCCTTGTCCGATCACGAGAACCCTCTCTCGCGGTTGCAATGCCAAGCGCTCGATCCCTTTCAGGCAGGTATTCACCGGCTCGACAAATGCGGCCTGCTCGAAAGAGACGCCATCCGGGATGCCAACAGTTCCCTTCTCCACGATCCAATCCATCACGCGGACGTATTCGGCAAATCCCCCGCCCGAGGGGTCGAATCCGGCGGTGCAGCCTACTTTCTTGTACGTTTCACACTGGGCAAAAGTTTTGCTGCGGCAGTAAAAACAGTCGCCACAGGGAATATGGTGAAACACCATGACGCGATCGCCGGGAATAAACTTTTTCACGTTTCTGCCGACCGCCGCGACCGCACCCGCGGTTTCGTGCCCGAAAATGCGGGGCGCGGAGTGGGACCCGGTTGCAATCTTCTTGAGATCTGTACCGCAAATACCGCAGGTATGAACCTTGACCAGAATTTCGCCGGGACCGATTTCGGGAACTGGCACAGTTTCGACCCGCACCTCGCCCTTCGCACGATAGACCGCTGCCAGCATCGTGGTTGGGGTTTTCTCGGGAACTTGCTCTGAGGTCAGTTGCTGCGCAATGGCCATATTCAACAAACCATGGGCGGACGCTCGTATCCGCCAAGGTGTGATCTTCCCTGGGTCAGGACCGCTCAAAATTGGAGGCACGGGTTTCGTCACCCCCGCCCCTCGGCTGTGCTGGAACTATTGTATTCGTCAACGCACTCTGCCGCAGCCAGGCACACAGGTTATGAGATGCGATCTGCGTGTTGCGGCCCAGGCGAAGCATTTTGAGCCACAGCCATGGACGAAGAGCGACGTAAGTCACCAGGCGAAGTGTCTCGACTTGTCCGCCGCGCACGAAGCGGTTCAGCTCGGAAAGTTCGAAATCCAGCTCGTCGGAAATTGATTTAATCGCGAGAAACGGGAGATTGTGCACCTGCGCGGCCCGGGCAATGGCTGCGCCTTCCATATCGACCACGTGAGCGCCGTATGACTTCGCGAGCCGGCGTTTCTGAGTTGTGCCAGCGATTTCGGGATAACTGACCAGCACCGTTCGCGCCAACGGCGTGCTGCTCAGAGCAGAGCCGCGAATCGCCGTCTCATGCCGGCTTCCATCGCTTACGTCGATTACGGTGGCGGGAAAAACCGTGTCACCGATACGCAGCTCGGGCACGAGCGACCCGGCGATCCCTGCCGAAATCAGGATTTCTGGAGAATACTTCGCGATAATTGCTTCCGCTGCGCGACGGCCGTACTCATATCCGATTCCGCTGCCTACGGCGACCGCATAACTGCTCTCGTAAAAGGTGAATTCACGGCCTTCATGGGTGAACTTGACGGTTTGCCAGTGCTTAATTAGCGGCCAAAGTTCACGTTCAAGAGCAGCGATGATGGCGATTTTGATCGGCAAAAGATCTGCGATGCCTTAAAGCGTAGCAGGATTTCGGCTTAGAGTAATGACGCACTCATCCTTGTCATCGTCATCCCGAGCAAGGCATTTCGCGAAAGCGGAAATGCGAAGTCGAGGGATCTGCATTTAACGTGTGGGTCGGACACTCCTGTCCGACCTTCTGATTATGTGACGTACCCATTTTGCGAAAACCACTCGATCGCGCGCCGCAAAGCATCCTCCACCGGAATGCATCTCCATCCTAATTCGCCCTCCGCTTTGCCCGAGCTGACAAACATTTTTTTCCGCCCCATGCGGACGGCATCGATGGTCGCGCGCGGCTC
>DATIYR010000305.1:0-6637 GCA_035517535.1 Terriglobales bacterium | reverse complement strand
AAGATAACCGCGCCAATAGTAGCGGCCATAGCCGGCGACGCCTTTGCCTAGCGCAGGATGGGCATTACTGGCCTCGGCTAGCAGCGAAGTAATACCGACGAAAACGAATGAGGAATAATCGAAACTGTTCTTCGTGGCGATGATGAATGCTTGTTTCGGCGTCGGCGGAGGAGGAATGGCGCCGGCGCTCACGGCGCGGTAATTAGGCATGAGGCCCAGAATCCGCTTGGGTTGTTGTTTTGAGAGAGGAATGGAATTTGGGGTGTCCGGCAGCGTAGTAGATTTCTGTTGGGTTGAGGGCGCCGGCTGAGCGGGCTGGGCTGCCGGTGGCGTGCTTGGGGGCGGCGGCGAAGCGGTTTGACCAAATAAAACCGCTGGAAAGAGAAAAAATACGCAAAGGAGATTCTTCATCGACATATTCTAATTTGCTTTGGAAATCACAAAACTTGACAAAACTTACCCCAAAGTTCAATTCCCGATGGATGGTGGAGCAGCAGGGCTCCCCCGCAAAATTCGACGTAAGAAGTCTGGCGAAAAGTTTTTGGCAAACTGCGCCACACGTTGAGGTGAGATTTTCCCGCTCTTGAGTAGGGCGATTTGTATTTCGCGGCGCAACGACCATTTTGCGTGCTCGCTCGCAAGCTTGAAAAGAACCGCCGGAGCGCTTTTTTTCATGAGGGCCTGAATGATCAGCGACTCGGTGAGCTGGGGGTTTTCGAGCGCAGGCGTAATCACGCGCACATCAGGGTTTTGAAGCAGTTGGCCCGCGATTCGGCCCGAGGCACGCCGGGCCAACGAAATCTTCTGTCCGGCGGGGAGGGATTCGAGGCGCAGAATAATCTGCTCTTCCGCGGAACGCTTGACATCTGCCGCCACTGCCGGAGTGAGCGTCACCTGCACCAGGTCGAAGGTGAACATGCGACGCAGCAGCGGAATTGAAATATGACGCGGGGTTCGCGGATGGGCGACCAGAGCGAATAGTACCTTGCGGCTTTTTGCCACCACTTGATCCCTGGCCAACTGCGACAGGGCTTCGGCTGTGACTTCGGGAGTGTGTAAAAGTGCCAGAGCTGCATCTTCGCCCAGCCCGCTGATTGCTGGGCGTGCGGACGATGCCGCGGGGGAAAGGCCTTGCGGCCTTAACGCGCGATTTTCCGTCGATTGAGGATCAGCGCTCATCGTAAGCGGTAGTTGCCATCACGTAAGCAACACGAGCCTAACGTGCGTCGATTCGTCCTAGACACTCGCCAACTCGAAGTTCTTTCGTGCGCGCTCCAGCGCTCCACGAGCCGGATCAATTTCTCCATCAAGTAACTTGGTTTTTGCATATTTTGATCGCAGCTCTTGTGCAAACGAGCCCCGGACGACCGAACTGCTCGACAAAACTCCGCCGTGGGTCGCGACCATGCATTCGTGCTCGCCGAATAACCGCGCGATAACGATCTCCGTCATTCTCCCCAGCTCACGACCGCCCCGAATCAGCACTTCTCGCGCCATCTCATTTCCGCTCTCGGCGGATGCGAGGACGACCGGAAACAGCGTCGACAAATCAGGAGCGGGCGCGGCGTTCAGGCGAACAATAAAATCGTCGAAGTCCACAGCTCCAATCGCGTCCACTAAATCCTGCAACAGCGGCGGATTTTTTCCGCGATCACGCTCGCGCAATGCTGCGCGGACAGCTTCAACTCCGACCCAGTGTCCCGAACCTTCATCTGAAACTAGCGCACCCCAGCCTCCGGCTCGCGCCATTTCGCCCTGCGAGTTGCGGCCGTAAGCGATTGCTCCGGTCCCCGCGATAACCAGAACTCCGCTTCCTTCCGGGAAAGCATCCTCGAACGCAATCTCTACGTCGCCTACGATTTCGATCTCGCCGCCGACCACACTCGCAATCAACTCGTTTATCACGCGCGCAATCTCAGGCCGTGCGCTGCCGGTGATGCCGGCGCAGGTACCCGAAATCTGCCGTGGCGACACTCCCCCCTGTATGCAAGCTTCATGAATCACGGCAGAAAGCGAGTCGCGTGCACAGGCTTCGCCTACGCGCTGCACTTTGCAACTGGTGGAACTTCCCTTCCCCCGTTCGGATTTTTCGTCGCCAATAATGCAGCGCGTCTTGGTCCCACCACCGTCAATGCCGAGAAAGAATGGCACCAGAGGATTTTACCCGCCCGCATCTACGACTGGCCGCAACTTAAGTAACCAGCTACATTGGTTAAATATTCGTCGCCATGAAAAATCGAGCGCTCAAATTCGTTCTTTTAATCGGCGTCGTTAGCTTTTTTGCGGATTTTGTGTATGAAGGCGCGAGAAGCGTGAATGGCCCGTATCTCGCGGTCCTTGGCGCGAGCGCCACACTGGTCGGAATCATTGCAGGCTTGGGCGAATTGCTGGGCTATGGCCTGCGGCTTGTCTCCGGCCCGTTGAGCGAGCGCACCAGAGAGTTTTGGCCGATCACGATATTCGGGTATATCGTGCAGATGGCCGCCGTGCCATTGCTGGCGTGGGCGCCGAATTGGGAGGTTGCCGGATTGCTCATCGTGCTCGAGCGCGTGGGCAAAGCCATCCGCAATCCACCACGCGACGTGATGTTATCTCACGCTTCGAAGCAGATTGGTCTCGGATTTGGTTTCGGCCTGCATGAGGCCATGGACCAGGCGGGAGCGCTGGTTGGGCCACTCATTATTGCACTCATTCTGGCCAGACACGGCTCGTATCGAAACGCATTCGCTGTTCTTCTGATTCCGGCGATTCTCACCCTTGCCTTCCTCGTAGTCGCGCGAATTCTCTATCCCACGCCGGAAGATCTGGAGGTAAAGCTCACTCACGTCGAACGCAAAGGATTGCCGCGTGTGTTTTGGATTTATCTTTCCGGAGCAGCGCTGGTCGCGGCCGGATTCGCCGACTTCTCGCTGATTGCTTTTCACTTCCAGAAAGCTTCCGTGGTTCCAAGTCTCTGGATTCCGATTTTCTACTCGATCGCAATGGCCACTAGCGGCCTGGGATCGCTGCTTTTCGGCAAACTATTTGACCGCTCGGGGATTTGGATCCTGATCCCGCTCACGCTGATTGCGGCCGCTTCTGCGCCGCTGGTATTCCTTGGCCACTTCTGGATGGCGTTAGTTGGGGTCGCATTTTGGGGATTGGGAATGGGAGTGCATGAATCAATAATTCCCGCTGCGGTCGCTACCATGGTGCCACCCGAGCGCCGGCCCTCGGCATACGGAATCTTCACCGGCGGTTACGGCGTGTTCTGGTTTATTGGCAGCGTGATCATCGGCAGGCTTTACGACGTTTCAATCACCTGGCTACTGGCCTTTTCAGTCGGGGCGCAGCTCATCGCGATCCCTATTTTCTTTGCGGTGAGACGAGCGCATCAGAGTTGATAGAGTTCATCAACTCGCGATTAATGCAGTAAAAACCGGGCTATAATAAATTTTTCTCGCAGAGCTTCTCTGGCCTTAGTGGCGCCGTTATGGTTCAAAACAGCCCGGCCGAACCCGGAAAAAAACGAAAGCGGCTGATCCTGATGCTGGCGTCGGGAAGTTTTCTCTTGTTCGCAATCCTGCTTTCGGAGTCTTCTTTCGACCTCCCATTCATTAACCCAAGCACCACCGAGCAAACGGTATTTCTGGCGGCGTTATCGGCGCTGGTGTTTTTGCTGTTTGTCACGCTCACGTTTGTCCTGGCGCGAAATCTCATCAAACTGTTTGCCGAACGTCGGTTGGGCGTGCTGGGTTCGAAATTCCGCACGCGGCTAGTGGTCGGGAGTCTGCTTCTCTCTTTTCTTCCCGTCATCGTGATGTTCTGGTTCGCATACGGGCTAATGAATCGCTCGATCGAGCGATGGTTCTCGACTCCGGTTGAAGAGGTGCGGCAGGACACTGCGCTAATGGGAAGGTTACTCGCGAAGTATGCGGCTGAAAACGCGCATGCCGAAGCCATTTCCATCGCGGATACGCCCGAAGCCCAACGCGCATTCGAAGGACATAATTTCTCGGGAGCATTGAACGAGTTCCGCCGGCATGAGGCCGCGTTGCAGGGCGGGTTCGCGATTGCGATTCTGAACGGAGATGACGAGGCCAGTTTTGCTGCGCCCGCACCGTGGCCAATGTTGAAGCCCAAAATTCCTTTGGGCTCCGCATCGAGTGAGCCGCAACGCCTCAACTGGAACGGAGTTGAATACGTCCTTGGAGTCGCACCAGTGGGCGATTCGGGCGAAATACTTGTGGCAATGCCGTTGCCCAAGAATTTCGCGGAGGCGCAAAAGCAACTCGAAGCCAGTCAGCAGCGCTATCTGGAACTGGCGCAGGCGCGACGGACCGTGCGACGGACTTACATGGTATTTCTCTGGTGGATCACCGGAATGGTGTTGTTCGCCAGCATGTGGCTGGCGCTTTATTTATCACGGTTGGTCACACGTCCGGTGGTCGCGCTGGCCGAGGCAACACAGGAAATTTCGCGCGGCAACTTGGATTACCGCGTGGAAATTCCGGCCGCCGATGAACTCGGCGATCTGGTGCGCTCGTTCAATCAGATGGCGGCGGAGCTTTCGAGCAGCCGACGCAAACTCGAGACCGCTAGCCAGGAACTGAGCGCCGCCAACTCGGAACTGGAACAACGGCGTCAGCACATTGAGACAATTCTCGAAAGCATTCCGACCGGCGTGCTTTCACTCGATGCGCAATTCTGCGTGCGACACGTCAACCAGGCGCTTCTGCGCATGTTGAGGCCGTCTGAAAAGCCGCAGATTCCCTCGGTATTGATTGGCGCTCAACTGCGCGACCTTTTTGCCGAGGATGTTTTCGCAGAGCTCGAGCATCTGCTGCGGCGGGCCGACCGCATGGGCACAACTACGACGCAAATGGAGTTCGCAGTGCAACGCGCACCACTGAATGTGGCGGTCACGGTTGCGACCTTGGAACATGAACACAAGCGGATTGGCTATGTATTGGTGTTCGAAGACTTGTCAGACCTGTTGAGGGCGCAGAAGCAGGCGGCGTGGCGCGAGGTAGCGCGGCGCGTGGCCCACGAAATCAAGAACCCGCTGACTCCGATCACGCTTTCGGCAGATCGTATTCTGCGGCACCTGGACCGCAACTCCCCGCCCGACGAGGCTTCTGTCGAAGTGGTGCGGAACTGCGCTGAAACAATTTGCAGTTCGGTCGAGACGGTGCGCAACCTGGTAAACGAGTTTGCGACTCTGGCGCGTTTTCCCTCGTCGCAGCCACAGCCTGCAAATATCAATGCAATCGTCGAGAGCGCTCTGGCCATGTTCAACGGACGCGTCGACGGAATCCATATGCGCAAAATGTTCTCTACCAGTTTGCCGGAAGTAATGGCAGATTCCGATGCAATAAAGCGCGCGATTGCTAACCTGGTGGACAATGCGGCAGAGGCGGTTCAGGAATCCCCGGTGAAAGAAATCGAGATCACTACGGCGCTCATACCGAGCCACGACGTCGTTGAAATCTCTGTTGCGGACAGTGGTCCCGGCGTTGACCACGAAGTAAAAGAGCGCTTGTTTATGCCGTATTTTTCGACCAAGAAGCGCGGCACCGGGCTTGGGTTGGCGATTGTGAGCCGGATCATCGAAGATCACCAGGGCTCGATTCGCGTGGAGGAAAACAAGCCGGCCGGCGCGCGCTTCATCATCGAACTGCCGGTCGCCACCAAAGCCTCGCGGGCGCACGCCTCCCAGCATGCTTAAAGTTCTTATCGTTGATGACGAACCCGCAATCCGCGAGTCGCTCGAAGGCGTTCTGCAGGATGAGGGTTACCAACCGGCAACCGCCGAAAGCGGCGAAGCCTGTCTCGATCTGCTCCGAGAAAAATCCTTCGATGTTGTCTTGCTCGACATTTGGCTTCCCGGGATGGATGGGCTGGAGGTGCTGCAAACAATTCGCGAATTGGAGAACCCGCCGGAAGTCATCATCATTTCGGGCCACGGCACCATTGAAACCGCCGTGCGCGCAACCAAGCTTGGTGCGTTTGATTTTCTTGAAAAACCTCTCTCGATCGATAAGACATTAATCCTTCTCAAGAACGCGCTGCAGACAAAAAAACTGCGGCGGGAAAACCTTGACCTGAAAAAACAGCTTGCGCCGAAGAGCGTGATTGTAGGCGACAGCGTTCCGATGAAAGCACTCCGTCAGCAGATCCAATTGATGGCGCCCACGAATGGGAGGGTGTTGATTTATGGCGAGTCTGGAACTGGGAAAGAACTGGTAGCTCATGCCATTCACGCACAGAGCTTGCGGCGCGACGAAATGTTCGTGGAGGTAAACTGCGCGGCGATTCCCGAAGACTTGATCGAAAGCGAGCTGTTTGGGCACCGCAAAGGCGCCATTCCCTCGGCCGTTGACGCCAAGGAAGGCAAATTTCTGAAGGCGAACGGCGGCACGCTTTTCCTTGATGAAGTTGGAGACATGAGCTTAAAAACTCAGGCGAAAGTTCTTCGCACACTGGAAGAACAAAATTTCACACCCGTCGGCAGCGATGAGCCAGTCACGGTTGATGTTCGCGTGATCGCCTCAACCAATAAGGATTTGGAAGAAGAGATTTCACGCGGCAATTTTCGCGAGGACCTGTTTTATCGTTTGAACGTTGTTCCCTTCTCCGTTCCGCCTTTGCGGGAACG
>DATIYR010000304.1:0-17798 GCA_035517535.1 Terriglobales bacterium | reverse complement strand
TACGAGAAACGCTCGCCGTTCTCCTGCACTTGTCCAGCCGGTGATAGCCGCGGGTTCAAGGGGGCCCGGTTGAATGAGTCCTGCTAGCGGGCCGTAAGGACTGACCGAGCCGATGCCGGTAATCGCGATGGGCGGCAGATTCGGAGTCATGAGAGGCCGCTCCCGAATATGAGGACAGTGTTGTTGCCGCCAAAGCCGCTCGAAGCCGACATGGCCAATGGTAGGGGTTGGCGTTTCACTTTCCCCCTCAGCCAGTCGACGCCTGGGCTCTCGATAGGATTGGTGAGCCGCAGCGTGGGAATCAGCGCTCCCGAACGGATAGCCATGATCGTAATGGCTGCCTCGACCGCACCAGCCGCACCCAAACAGTGTCCGACGTAGGACTTTGTCGAAGACACTGGAATGGGGCGGCTGCGTCCGCGGAATGCGGTCTCGTAAGCGTTCGCCTCGGCACTGTCGTTCAAGGGCGTGCCGGTTCCGTGAGCATTCACATACCCGATATCATCCCCGCTGACTTGTGCCATTTCCATCGAGAGGCGAATGCAATCGGCCAGCCCGCTTCCCTCTTTCTGTGGCGCGGTGGTATGAAATGCATCATTTGTCATGGCCCACCCGCGCAGCACCGCCAGAACCTTGGCATTACGAGCAGTGGCCGCCGCGAGCGTTTCAAGCACGAGAACTGCGGACCCTTCGCCCAGGTTCGTGCCCTTGCGATTCTGATCAAAGGGAGTACAGGGGTTTGGGTCTAGCGCTTGCAGAGAGTTGAATCCACTCAAAGTGAAGGCGCACAAAGGGTCGCTGCCCCCTGCCAAAAACATGGGAGCGGCTCCATCGAGCAGCATGTTGGCAGCGAGCGCGATCGCCATCGCTCCAGATGCGCAAGCCACGGAGATGGCACAGCGTGGGCCGCGAATCCCGAAATGGTTGCCAACTGCATCAGCAACGTGCGCGAACGGATATGAGGCAGCTCGCGACAGGCCGCCGGGCCGCCGATACCAGGGGCCCGGATCTTTGGCGATTCCGGTGTCGATCTCGGTCAAGCCCCCAAGCGTGCTCGCCATTGCGATGCCGGCTTCACGGAACGTTGAACTATCGCAACCGGAACTCGCCATCGCATCCTGAGCCGCAATCACCGCAAGTTGATCGGTGCGCGAGAACTCGGGCCGGGAAGCGTCTGCCATCGATGGCAGGCCGCAGACGCGCGCCGTTGTTCCATCGAATCCGGGAAACCAATCATCCTTCGTACGCACCAGGCAGCTTTGGCCAGATAGCATGCCGGCCTGCAGGCAGTCCATCCCGATGCCATAAGGACTGACGATGCCGACACCGGTAACGACGACGGTTTTGTGGGTATCGGTCAATGGAGGCAACCGGCTAATGAGTAAAAAGATTCAATCACTGATGGTGATGGATGGTCAATGTGCCTCCGAGAAGGCGGACTGCACAGAGAATGGCCTCAGCTTACGTCGCAGGTTTTCTTGCGACGATAAGGACGTGAGCCAACGGCAAGCGATTCAGAAAATGGCGCTCCTCTACCTGCATACCGGCGCTCTCGAGCGCACTACAATACTCGGCGACCGACAAGATTTGAGGCCCTGAGTTGTGGTGCCCACATGCAAAGACCAGCCGCTCCAAAGCCATCGTGATCCCCGAACGAACGCCGCGGTCGAGATCGTGGACGCGAAAAATCAAAACTCCACCTGCCGCGAGCGCCGAACAGCACCGTTTCAGCAGAGCCGTTTGCTCGTCAGCGGACAAAAACTGCAAGACGTCAAAAATCAAAATCAGACCGGCTGGCGGAAGTTCGAAATCCCTGATGTCAGCAACGCTCACATCGGCGTTAAGAGTGGCGAGTGCCTTGCGAGCGACGGCGATGCGATGCTCATCCAGGTCACACCCAACCAGGCGCCGCTGGGTGTCACCGAAAGCTGCAAAAGAAAGAGCGATGCCATAGCCGCAGCCCAGATCCACTACCGTTCCCGTTCCCAGGTTTTCAGCGGCAAGTAATTCAAAGATGCGATCCAGGCGGAGCTTCCAGCGCACGAAATTGCGAGCCGAGAGGCCGCTGTGCTTAAACATTCCATTTACATATCGCAGCCGTTCACGCAGTGCGACATCGGCAGACTTTCGATGGTGAAGGACGACAACCGCAGTCACCACTGCCGCTACACTGCCCGCAAGAATTGCAAGTGCCACGCTACCGATCAGCCAGATCAGAAACTGCTCCTTATTAATATGGCCACGCATGGCAGCTATGTCGGACAAGCTCAGTGGCTGGAAGGAGCCGCGGCGGAGAAGACAGCCCAGTTCTACCGAGGAGAAAACAATCACGGGCAGGAGCAACGGATTGTTGATGAAAGTGCAGGCCACGGTCAGCGGCTTATTCAGTCTGAAGAGCAGCGCAAGACCTATTGCCGCGAGGGTTTGAAACCCATAGATCGGCAGAATGCCAATAAAAATGCCCACGAAGACGGCGGCAGCAGCGTGAGATGGGTCAAGCCTCTCCTTGAGCAAGAGGCTCACGAACCTCCGCGCCTCAGATTTAAATCTTCGGATCAACCAGAGCACGCCCCAAGAAATCTCAAACGCAAATACCACGCATAGCAGTCAGAATCGCCGGATCCGGTCACGCTCCGAGGAAGCGAAACGCCAGGGACCATAGACAAACACGCACTGTGTCTCGTACCGGCTTCATCTTCGAGCGTGCCTGGCCAGCGTCGTAGACCACGCGGATGGGAGCATGCGCGATGGTGCAGCCCGAGCGGGCCATCTTGATCAAAATTTCCATCTCCAGTTCGTAACACCGGCTCCGCAGTTTGGCTCCATCAAGTTTGTCCAACCGGAATAAGCGGAATCCACTTTGGCTGTCCCGGATTTCGTGGCCGACGAGCGCCGAAGCCAGGCGGCTGCCAATAACGTTCGAAAAATAGCGGGGACGAGGCATATGGGCGCGATCGAAATAGCGCGCTCCAATGATCAGGTCGGCTCCGGTTTCTTCGGCGACGCGAAGCATGGCCGGAATATCTTCCGGCAGATGCTGGCCGTCGCCATCGATGGTGATCACGTGAGTGAATTTGCGGTCTCGCGCGAAAGCAATGCCGGTACGCAGTGCCGAAGCCTTGCCGCAATTTCGCGGCGATTGCAAACAAGTAGCTCCAGCAGCCCGGGCGATGTCCGCGGTCCCGTCGCCGGATCCATCGTCGATCACCACAACCTCGGCAACATGTTGCCGGGTCCGCTCCACAACATTGGCAATGTGAGGGGCTTCATTGAAAGCGGGAATTAACGCACAGGTTCGCATGTCGCTGGTTCCAGTTTACCTTCTGCATCCTCGCGTGGTCCGGCCAGGACGAAATCGAATCCCCGTTTCCTCAGCTCGTCGATCACGCGAGGCAAGGCTTGCAACATGGCATCCGTTCCCCGAGGCAAGTGATCGTGCAGCAGGATAATGTCTCCGCTTGCCGCTTTATTCAGGATGCGCTCGGCGAGAATATTGGAATTCGTAGTGAACGTGTCAAGCGTCCGAATACTCCAGGAAATATATTCCATCTCCAGAACCTCAAGGCAAGGCGCGAGAAGCGGATGGCGCAGACCCACCGGCGAACGGAAAAAGCGCGACCGAAAACCACAACTGCGGCGAATGCTTTCGCTGCCACGCTCGATCTCAGACCGCAAACGACGGGGCATAAGAAAACAAAATAAAGGATCGTGCGACCAGGTGTGATTGGCGATTAAGTGTCCTTCTGTCCAGGCGCGGCGCACTATTTCCGGATATTGATCCGCCCGCTTCCCCACCACAAAGAACGTGGCTTTCACCCCTTTTTCCCGGAGCAGATCGAGTAATTTGGGCGTGTACACCGGATCGGGCCCATCGTCGAAGGTCAAGGCCACGCAACGCGCGCCATCTACTCGCGATCGATTGGCGACCAACCATTGATTGCGCGGATGAAACAACAGGTAAACGATGAGGAGTGTAGTGGCGCTCACGATTGCAAGAAAGAGCCGGAAAAAGTCAAATGCATACAGAACCGCCAATATGGCGCTGATCAAAAAAAGCAACGAGAAAAAGATAACTGACCGCGCCATACCGGTTGTCGCAAGCCCCGTGGATGCTGAAGGAAAGCCATCTTAGCATGCGGTCGCGGAAGGACCGGTAGGTAATCGAGAAGCCTTCCCGCGACGCTGCTTTTTCAACGACGTTTGAATTGGCCGAAAGTCAGATTCACGGAATTAACCTCACCCGTGCTCGATTACGTCAGCACTTGGTCAAGCAACTGGCTGACTGCGCGATGCGCTTCTCCGATGGCGGTGCGGTGGTCGGGTGTGCCAGATAAATCGGTATTGGCGAATGCGATTCGTCCGAATGGAGCGGCGCGCAGAGTCGTACGCGGTGCGGGCTTGCCGTCTTTGCCGAAAAAGAATCCTGGTTGTGGACTCACATAAGCGTGTCCCCAGCGGTTGAGAACGATTCCGGCTATGTCATGCGCGGCGTCAAATCCCGAAGCGGAAAACATGTCGGTCAGCTGGGCGCGAATCTGGCGCTCGTAGTTGCGGAATGAAGTCGAAAGAAGCTGCGCGCGGCCAAGATTGCCTTGCTGCTGCAGCGGCAACCCATAATGCGGAAACAAAACTTTCAGCGTGAGCACGACGGGAGAATCCGGCCCGATAGTCTTCTGGTCAGTTGAAAATTTCGGCAATTTGCGCACAGCCGTGAAGCTGCCTAAACCTTCGAACCATTGGCATCCCGAAATCCCCATCTTGTAAAGGAATCGCCAATTGCGCAGCGCGACATTCGCCATCATGCATGGCGAACGGTAGAACTGGTCGTAAGCCTCGCGTTGTGCAACGGGCAGATCGGGCACAATGTGTTTCGAGGTCCAGCACCCTCCCGCCAGCACAACCGAACGTGCTTTGAGCCGATACACTTTTCCGCCGCGCGTGTACCCAACGCTCACGAAGTTCGACTTTGAAGATTCACCGTCGTGTTTCACCCAAACTGTCGTGCTCGCCAGGCGAATTCTCGACTGCTGGCCCGGCCGATCGAGCGCGTCAAAATTAATTTTGTTGCGGCAGACCGCATCGAGCGTGTTCTGGCCGAGAATTGAATCCGGAATCAGCGTCTTCACCATGTGACGCGCGATGCCTGCATTCCCTCCGGGGAACGAAAGCGGCGGCTCGTCCATGGAGCGGTCCACATCGAAGGCATAAATGCAGTAAGCCGAAACCACGTCCGGGCCAGCGCCGAAGCCGCCGCCTTCGTCGGCCATGAACGTTCGGATGGTTCCTTTGCTCAGGCCGTATTTTTCGATCAAATACTGTTCGATGGAAATGCTATCGAGCTGGCGAGATTTTTCGTCTCCGGCATAATCGAATGGCAAGCCGCTTTCTTGATGATCGTGGTACCTGAGCAGCTCAGCACGAGTTTTCTCTGAAATTGGCGCGCCCTGCAATTTCTTCTTGTAGGGATCGATCAGCCACACGCCAGGCTTCTGGCCAAACTTTGCTCCGAAGTAAAATGCATCGGGACCTCTCGAGTCTTCGAAGCTGTTGCCCAAGAGAACTTCGGGCGACGAACTTCCCCATTCCTGATACTTAAACTGTCGCCAGTCGAGGCCGATCGTCTCGAAAAATCTCGCCATGAAACTGTGCGGCAGCGGAACCTGGAAATGATCAGCGCCTTGCGGTCCCATGATTCGCTGACCGTCGACGATGAACTCGTTACGCTTGGCCTCGCCCCCGAAGACAGGATGATTCTCAAGAACCAGACAGGTGAGCTTGGGCCCGCCATATTTCTGAAAGAACAGCGCCGCGGAAAGTCCGCTGACTCCTCCGCCGACTACAACGCAATCGAATACCTCGCCGGTGTCAATTGCGTCGGATGGGAGTGAATTATCGAAAACACCGGCGCGAATCTGGTGCCCGGCAGTCATCACTGCGAGCGTGTTGCCGTTCGAGTTGGCGTAGTCGCCCTCGCCGCCGTAGCCGGTCCACTCGCTTGCCGCCGCGGCATCGGCCAGCAATTGTTCCGGGGTAAGAGGTCCAAGCAAGGCGCCGCCCGCCGCGAGCAGAGTCGAATTTAAGAAATCGCGCCGACAAATCGGCTGATTGAGCCCCAGTGCTTTGTCGTGCCTGTCACTCTCGTTCGACACCTATACTCCCTTCCTCCAATCAGAGTCGCTGCCTTTTTTCAGGCGAATGGTGAGTGAACCATCCGGGTTGGTCGCCTGTCTGCACGCCCAGCGCACCGGCCGGCGCACGCCTTTTACTTCTAATTCAGCCCGCAGAACAACCTGCTCTCCATCCATTCCCTTCGGCAGAATAATAGACGCCTGCCGCATTTGAGCCGCGTGCGGCTCACCCGGATCAAGATTCCCGCCCACTCTGATTTTGCCATCGAGACTCTCTGCGTAGATTCCCAATATACCCGGCACGCCTGCCACTCCGTCATTGGCTATGCCGAGAATCAATTCCATCGTGCCATAGCGCTTCCTTTGCCAGATTAATGACGGCCGAACGCGATATCCGAGCCTTTCCTCCATCGCGCGCAACGAATCCGGATATTTCTCGTAATAGCGGCGAATGTTATCGGCTTCGGTCCACAGGCCAAAATAATTCGTGCCGATGTCGAGCGCGTGATACCCCGCCGTCTCGCGATATGGCACTCTGATCGGCCCGCCGATCCGATGAGGATAGTCATCCGTCGGATACGCTTCGTTATCATTTCCCACAAAGGCAAGCATCGACGGGGGCAACTTGCTCAGACAAGCTTTTTCTTCGTCCGCGTATTCGGGCAGCACGTAGTGCCGATTTTCTCCGTCCTCCAGAACGGTCGCCAGCCATGGCGGACGATGCCCCAGCTCTTCAATCTGAATCGGCTCATCCATGATCAGGCTATCGGAACGTAGCCAGCATCCGGCCCGCACCGCCATATCCTGCACCTGACGATTGCCCACGTTGCTGATGTCGGGTTCCATGTTCACCGCAAGCGGCGTGCGCTTCCAGGCATCGATCTGCAATTGCGTCATGTGCACGAAAGTTTTCTCCGCCGTTAAATAATCCGGGAACGGATTCGGCAGGTCATTGGTGTGACCTTCCCCCCAGAAGCCGTACATCATCAGATCCATGTATTCGAGTTGCGAATTAGTATCAAAGCGCCCGGCGAGTAATTCGTTCAGTTCAGTAAATGCTTTTTGAAATTCCGGCGAATCGTACCGTGGCTCGTAAAAATCGAAACTGGTGTGGTGCTCTTTCGATTTCCCGCCAATGTTGACGATGGGGACTTTCCCGCGCAGAAAATCCGGCATGGAGAGCTTTTGCGGTTCGATATTTGGACTGGAAAGCTGAATTCGGAATCCCACGCCGAGGTTGTGGCTCTTTGCCGCATCGAACGTGGCTTCCCAAACCGGCGAGAGGTCGAGCTTCCCTGCTCGCGATTGCACGTCTCGCCAATCGCAGCGAATATACAGGACATCCACAAACGGCAATGACGCCATCTTCTCGACGGCTTGCTCGAGCGTGTCCTTGCCACATTGAACAGTCAGTGCCGGGCCATTTTCTTCCCAGGTGTAGCCGACCAAGCCAGTTCCGAAATTCCGAACATGCTCGCGAGAAGGATCAGTAACGAAAATCGTGTACCAGCCTTGATCCTGCTCAATCCCGAATGGTCCTTGATCGAGTCGGTTGGTTACCGGAGGTGCGGGGAATTTGTAGCCTTCCCATAAATGATCGGGCACGTCGGCCCAGACAGGCCGTGGGGTCAGACTAGCGGCTGCAGTGATTCCGAAGCTTGTTTTGACAAAGTCCCGTCTGCGCATATGAAAGTTCCCCCGTGCTGTTGGGTCCGACACACTGCCACGCTGAATCGACAGAAAAGCAGGTTCCTCGCTTCCCCGAACGATTCGCAAGCGAATCGTTCGGCTTCGCTCGGAATGACAGAGTTAATAAATGGTTCGATGAATCAGGACGCATGGCGGCCATTTGATCGCAACGTCAGTGTGCCGTCATCGTTTAACTTCTGGTGGCAAGCCCAGCGCATCGGATATCGCATGCCTTTGACTTCAATCTCTGCTCGTAATTTCAAGCCCTGCCATTTTGTGCCCTGCGGTAAAACGAATTGTGCCTGACGAATTTTTCCCGGCAGAGGGTATCCCGGATCAAGGCATCCGCTCTTCAACGGCTTGCCATCTTCACTTTCTACAGTCACCCGCAAGACGCCCGGGACTCCCGCGATACCGTCATTGGCAAAGCCAATGATCAGTCCCTGATAGCCATGATCTTCGTAGCCCCAAATGAAAGATGGCCGCACGCGATAACCGATTCGGCGGTTGATGCGATCGAACCAGGTAGGAAACGCCTGATAGTAGCTCGCCAAATTCTGCGCGCTGATCTGGTGGAAGTTCCAAAGCGACCAGTAATTCGCGCCAATATCCATGACGTGAACGATCATGTCATCCACCGGCGAAATGCCTTCGTGCGAAGCCAGTTTGTCCGGGGGCTCGCCCGGCACGCCCTGCTCCAGCAGAGCCGCAATCCACGGCGGGCGATTGCTCAGCGCTTCGATCTGCTCGTTCTCGATAAAAATCGTGTCGCTGCGAATCCAATTATTGCTGCGCACCGTGCGATCGAGAACTTCTGAATTACCCACGCGGCTGTAATCGGGCTGAGTGTTGGTCAGCAAAGGCGTCTTGGTGAAATTTTCCTGTTGCACTTCCCACATCCGAATCCAGGTCCGTTCCGCAGTCTGATAATCCGGGAAAGGATTGTTCGCAAACGGCCAGGTGTGGCCTTCGCCCCAGAATCCGTACATGAACGTATCGATAAACTCGATGATGGGGCTTCCGTTGAATTCCGCCGCGAGCTGCTCAACTAGATCTTTGAATGCCTGTTGAAAAAAAGGATGATCGAATCGCGGTTGGTACTTCGAATACGGATTCTTGAGAAATCTTGCACCCTCGGCAGCCGGTTCGTTCGGATCCATGACTAAATCAACCGTTGGGACTTTATCGAGCACAAAATCCGGAAGCGCCGGTGCGTGCCAGTAATCAGGAGCGCTCATCTGAATACGCAGGCCGATGCGCTTGTCGTACTTCTTTGAAAGATCGAATACCAGTTTCAAGTAGTCGGGAAATTCCAGCCGTCCCGGCTTCGGCTGAACTTCTCGCCACGTCGGACGAATGTAGAGCTTTTGCCCCAGCGGAAATTTCACCAGATCTTCGATCGCTTGCGGAATATTGTCGGACTTGATTTCGTCCGTGCCCATGTCGGCGGTGATGTAAGTAACCAGCCCTTTTCCGTAGCCCGGAACAACTTCTTCCGAAGGAGTCGTGGTCATCACCACGTCATCGGTCGGGATAACCGCATCCGGCGGATACTGCGGGAATGGTCCCTGGTTCAGGCGATCGGCCACCGTAGGACCGGAGCCGAAATCGTACTTGCCCCAATTGTGCGCGGGAACGAAGGCATGGGCCTCCTTGCTTCCCAATTCCGCGGCCGCTGCCAACGCAACACTCGTTTTAAAAAATTCTCTGCGCCTCATCTTGTCGCAACACTAGAAATGCAACTTCAGAGCAAACTGAACCTGCCGCTGAGGTATGACGGTGGACGTGATCACACCCGCGGCACCTGGTCCATCGGTGATAAATGGATCGGGTTGTGAGAATATCGGATGGTTGAACGCATTGAACAATTCAGCGCGAAATTCAAGGTTCACACGTTCGGTCAGGTTAAAGAATTTACGTGCGGATAAATCTGCCGTCGTCTCCCCGGGACCTTCAAGAATATTCTTCCCCGCGTCGCCGAAGCAGCCGTTCGGGCAGTTGGGAACGGGGAAGTCGTTGACGTTGAACCAAAGATAAGGGCTTGGATTCGCGAGATGTCCATTGCCAATCTGGTTTGAGCGCTGCAGCCCCGGCGAGCCGGTGTTGCTGGGATCAAATCCAATTTGCGGCGAGAACGGGAAGCCCGACCGCAATGTAATGATTCCGCCCAGGTGCCATCCGCCAAGGACCGCATCGGTCACGCCACCCTGGTTCAAAAACATCTGCCCTTTTCCAACCGGCAATGCATAATCCACGCTCGTGACCCAGCGCTCGCGATTGTCGAAGTCTGCCAACCCTTTTTCGGCCGCGATGTTGTAGCTGTCTTGCGGCCACGGGGAGTTGCAGCAGATTTCAGGCTGGTCGTTGATCGCTTTGCTATAGGTGAAGGCGCTTAAGAGATACAGTCCGTGGCTGGTGCGCTTTTCAACTTTAAGTTGAAAGGCGTTGTATGTGGAATCCCCGCGGTTTTCGATTGCCGCGAACGTGCCGAATTGCGGATAAGGCGCCAATGACGCGTCGTAGGTCGCTTGCGGAGTAGGAATCTGGTTCGGATCGCGCAGCACTTGCAGATGCGTGCCTTTCGTACCGACGTAGGCCGGGGTGATCAGAATGTTGCCAGGCAACTGATATTCAAGATCAAGGTTCCATTGGTCATAAACCGGCGTTTCAGGATTCCAATCCTGGCTGGTCACCCCGGCGAATGGTGCGTTGGCCGGATTCAGCGCGGGGAATCCAGTCGCAAGGGTAACTTGCGATGGGGTTATTCCGTCACTGTTGAATGTCGGCTCGTAGAAAAACGGGAGGTTGTAATCCAGTTCCAGCGGATCGCCGGTGCGAATTTCATAAAAGACAAAGAAACGGCCAAATCCTGCGCGAACCACGAGTGGTTTGGATTTGAACGGTGTATACGCCATGCCGACGCGTGGCGCGAAATTGTCTTTGTGCGGTGTTGCCAGTTTGTCGGGATAGCCCGCCGTACCGGCTGGGATGATCGTCCCCGTCGTGTAGTCGAAGTTGCTTTCGCGGTTATGCGCTTCATAAATCGGCGTGGCATAGTCATAGCGCAGACCAAGATCGAATGTCAGGTTAGAGGTCGCCTTGTAGTTATCTTCTACGAAGGCGCCGTAGGTGTGCTGGCGATTGCCGAAATACGTAGTTGTCGAGATGACGGATGTGACCGGAATGCCGAGAAGCATGTCGGCCAGTCCGTTGCCGCTGCCATCGCCGAGAGTGCCTGAATCACTCGTGAACTGGCCACTGAACGATAGGTTCCCACGGGGCTGCCCAATTTGTAGAAGGTTGAACTGGTCGAAACGAAACTGTGGCCCGACTTTGATCAAGTGCTTGCCGTGTACCCAGCTAAGCGTGTCGTTGAGCTGAATGTCCTGGCTGGTACTCCGGGTAGGCGTGTAAGTTGGCTCGCCCAGGCCGTTGTAGCCGCTGGGTGCAAACCAAGTGAGGCCGTTGATCAAGGGATTGTTGGGCACACCTGGCACTTGCAAACTTGCCGGAGGATAGTTCTGTCCGTACGCAGGCGAGTTGGATATGTAATGAACGCGATTGAATCCGACTCGGAAGGAGTCCACGAGATTGGAAGTAATACTGTCGGTAAGTCCGAGCACCAATCCTTGCGTATCCAGCGGTCGGTTGCCGGTGTTGTAGTTTCCTCCGTCAGCGACTCCAGAAAAAACCGGCGCCTGAAACCGGGTGTCCTCAATCAGCGAGAATCTCTGAAAAAGCTGAATCTTGCTGGTTAGGTTCTCATCCGCCCGCGCATCCATCTGATCGGTTTGCTCATAGCCGGGAGCATTCACCGCGTAATTATTGGCTGTGCCCGGCAAGTTGGGCGCTGGATAAAGAGCGGCGTATGCCAATCCAACGCTGCTCAAACCAGAATAGCCAGCGGGAATTATGTTGGCTTGCCCTGGAATCGGGTTGTTGTTGCAATCAAAACCAAAGCCCTGCCGCACACTAACCCCGCTCACCGTGCATGTAGCGAAAGGCTGATAAATCTCGTTCGCGTAAACCGGCCGGCGAGCCGCATCGACACCTGAGGGTGCACTCAGATCCAGAATGCCGCTGAAATCCCCGAGCTTCTCGTTGCTCGTGCCAAACGAGCCATCCGTTGGAACCGTGACAATGTCGCTTTGCGCCTGGTGAATTCTTGTTCCTTCGTAATCCAGGAAGAAGAACGCCTTGTCTTTTTTGATCGGCCCACCAAAGGTCCCGCCAAACTGATTTTGTTTGTATGGCGCCTTCGGCAGGTTGGATCCAAAGCCGTATTGGCTGGCATCAAAGGCCTGATTGCGCAAAAACTCCCAGGCTTCTCCATGAAAACTATTAGTGCCCGACTTCGTTGTGGCATTGATTACGGCGCCGCCGCTGCGGCCAAACTCGGGCGAGTAGTTCGAGGTTTCAATTTTGAACTCGGCGATCGCATCCACGCTGCTCAATACGGCTACGTCGCCATTGTCGTTCGAGTTGTTGTCGATGCCGTCGAGAATGAAATTGTTCTGGTCGCCGCGCGTCCCATTCACCGCGAAGCTTCCACCCGCATTTCCATTCGTAGGCGTGCTGCCGCCGTTGACCGGGCCCTCGATGACCTTCGAAACGCCCGACGTCAGTTCGGCAAGATCGGTATAGCGCCGACCATTAAGCGGCAGTTCTTCGACCTGCTGCGCAGTGACTACATCGCCGAGAGATGCGGTCTCAGTCTCGAGCAGCGGCGCCTGGCTGGTGACTTCTGCCACTTGAGCGACGGAGCCGACGTGAAGCTGAAAGTCCAGACGAAGGTTCTGTTGAACATCCAGCACAATGTTCTCGCGAGTTTCCGTCCGGAAGCCGGTTGCCTCCGCGGTGACGGAATACCGGCCGATCTTGAGCGGGGTGATGACAAAATTTCCGTTATTGTCGCTGGTAGCGGCAGTGCTGATTCCTGTATCCGTTTCCCTTGCCGTAACCGTGGCGTTTGGCAGCACCGCTCCGGTTGTGTCCCGCACGGTGCCCGTTACGGTAGCAGTATCGACCTGCGCCCACGCGATTAGGCTGCAAGTGAGAGTCAAAAGCAGACCGACAAGGAATCTGGTTTTCATAACGTTCCCTCGAGGCCAGAAGTTCTGTGCTGCACCCGCCAACTCGCGGACTTTCGTATTATTTCGTTTACAAACTTTTAGTTGCGTTTCACCTGAGTTGTCAAGCGTAAACTTTCGCGCCACACAAAGACCCGGCCCTCGGTACCACCCGTTTTTTAGCTGCTGTGTGATTGCCGTCACATACCCTCTTTCGCATGACCATTAAGATCGGCTGTTCGCGGGAAGAAGTTTCTATATCTTTCCCGCGGAAGAACGTTATGGCAGGGCGGCGCTGCAATCATCTTCTTACCCCTTGCCGTAGGCACAGGATTTGCATATACTTCCGGCGCATTGCGGGCCCCGGTAAAAACGCCTTCTATTTGCTGGGGTGTTCGATCCGGTCTGCAATTACAGAAAAGAGGGCAGTGTGAAAAACATTTTCGTTGGGAACCTCAGCTTTAACACCTCCGAAGATGAGCTGCGCAAGGTGTTCGAAGCCTATGGGCAGGTGGATCGCGTTAGCATCTTGACTGATCGCGAAACTGGACGTTCACGTGGCTTCGGCTTCGTCGAAATGACCAATGCCGAAGAAGGGGATAAAGCGATTGCCGGACTGAACGGCTCGCAGTTCGGCGGGCGCACCATCAATGTGAACGAAGCCCGTCCGAAGGCTGAGCGCGCCAGCGGTGGACGGGGTAACGGCGGCGGACGCCGCTAAGTCCGACGGGTTGGATGACCTTCCCTGTGTACGTGAGAATACCGGTCTTGTTCGGGCCTCAGCCACCCGTCTGCTCAAATTGATGCTCCCTACTCACCCATGTAAACTTGAACTACGCGCCCGTAGCTCAGCTGGATAGAGCGGCAGCCTCCGGAGCTGTAGGTCGGGAGTTCGAATCTCTCCGGGCGCGCCAGTCCCACCTCCCAAATCATTCACCGTGACTTCTCGCTCTGAAGGATTAGCGACTCGATGCCAGCAGGCATTGTCATTCGTGGCATGAAACCGAGCGAGAATGCCGCGATTCATTTGAAGAGTATGCTGTGATTTCGCGTCGATCATCTGATCTCAGAGGAGGACATTTGGATCGCCGACAATTCGTTGCAGGTTCCTTAGCCGCAGCCGGTGCCACACTTCTCGCGAATGATAGCCGCGCTGCCGCAGACCAGGTTCCGGGATCTGTTCCTTCCAGTGAGGTTCAGCAGGCACGCTTTCCGGATGGATTTCTTTGGGGAACGGCCACGGCTGCCTACCAGGTTGAAGGCGCGTGGAAAGAAGATGGCAAAGGCGAGTCCATCTGGGACCGCTTCACGCATACCGTCGGCAAGGTCAAGGGGGGAACAACCGGCGACGTTGCCTGCGACCAGTACCACCTCTACCCGCAGGACATCGCGCTCGCAAAACGTCTCAATCAGAAAAGTTATCGGCTTTCCATTTCATGGCCTCGAATTCAGCCGACTGGAACCGGCGCGCCAAACATGAAAGGCGTGGACCACTACAGCCGGCTTGTCGATACGATGCTGCAAACCGGCATCCGACCCTTCTGCACTATTTATCACTGGGACCTGCCACAAGCGCTCGAAGACCAGGGCGGCTGGCCGAACCGCGACCTCGCCGGTTATTACGCCGACTACGCGGGCATCCTCGCCAAGCACCTCGGCGACCGCATCACCATCTGGGCCCCGTTCAACATGCCATGGTCATTTACGTACATGGGTTACGCCGTAGGCGCGTTTCCGCCCTGCCGCACCAATTACGGCGATTTTTTGAAAGCCGCTCACACCGTTGCTCTGGCACAGTCGGAGGCGCTTCGTTCTATCAAGGCTGCATCATCGAAGGCCACCGTGGGCAGCGCTTACGGAATGTGTCCGGCATATCCGAAGACCGATTCCGAAGCCGATCGTGCCGCCGCGGCCCGCTATCACGCAATGAACAATGTGTTTTTCCTCGAAGCCGCCATGCACGGCCGCTATCCGAGCGCCTTTGTCGGAGAACCGCCTTACGAACAGATGGGATTCAAACCGGGCGACGAGAAAATTCTGCATGCGCCGCTCGACTGGGTGGGCTTTCACTTCTACACGCGGCGCATCGTTTCGGATGCGAGCGAGCCGCATAATTTCGGCGGCGGGAGTTTTGGCGGTACCGAGATCGAGTCTGATTCCGCCGGTGGACGCGATCCTTACACGCGCTTTCGTGCTGTCATGCCCACCGAAGGCCCGCTAACGGAATCGGGTTTGGAAGTGTGGCCGCGCGGCATTTACGACTTGGTCACACAGATCTCGCGGGAGTACGATCATCCGATCATTGAAATTACCGAGAGCGGTTGCGGCTATCTCGACGCACCGTATGAAAAGGAAAGCGGCCGCATCCCCGACACGCGGCGAATCGAATTCTTTCGCGAAGAACTGGCCGAACTGGCGCGCGCCATCGCCGATGGTGCTCGGGTCCGCTCGTTTCATGCCTGGAGCCTGCTCGACAATTTCGAGTGGGCCAACGGCCACACCGAACGCTACGGCCTGATCTACGTGGATTACCGCGACCAGAAGCGCACGATAAAAGATTCGGGATCGTGGTACAGCCGCGTTTGCGCATCGAATCGGCTGGATGCGTAGACGAGGGCGATTTTCATAGGACGATAGAGGTGAGCAGTTCTGGCAGTAGCCCGCCGGCGCTTCTTCTTTTTCGCGATGTAATTCATCTCTCAAGGACTTGACCGAGGAGCAGAGTTGGCATATGCTATGACATATGCCAGCAAAGAACAGATCTAAATCTCACGGACAGCACGTGAAACTCTTCCGAAACGGCAGGAACCAAGCCGTGCGCATCCCTCGCGAGTTTGAACTGCCCGGAAACGACGCCGTTATGAGAAAGGAAGGCAATCGGCTGGTCATCGAGCCCGCGCTGCCACAATCTCTCCTGGCCGTGCTCGATCAATTGAGTCCAATCCCTGAAAGGTTTCCGGCGATTGTCGAGCTGGCCAATGACGCGGTTGAGCTCTAGTGCGCTATCTACTCGACACTAATATCGTTTCCGACCTGGTGCGCAATCCTCATGGACGTGTGACCGATCACATTCGTAAGCTTGGCGAAGAGCGAGTCTGCACAAGCATTATTGTCGCTGCAGAGTTGCACTACGGCGCGGCAAAGAAAGGATCGGCTCGGCTTAGCGCACAGCTCGCGGCGGTTCTTGGCGCGCTCGAGGCTCTGCCATTTGAAAAGCCGGCAGATAAACTCTATGGAAATATTCGAGCTCACCTCGAACAAAGCGGGAAGCCCATCGGAGCAAACGATCTGCTCATTGCTGCCCAAACAATTGCCTTGGGCTACATTCTTGTTACCGATAATGATCGCGAATTTGCCCGCGTCGATGGTTTGCAATGCGAGAATTGGCTTCGTTAAACGAGATCTTCGTTTAATCTGACGAGCTGAGGCGTCCCTCTGGCCAGTTGCTGGCCGACAATTAGTCTCTGACCACCCGAACCACGGCCGCGCTGCCGTTCTCTCCAACTCCCGAGTCCGCGGACGCTTCAACTCTATCCCCCTCACCCGGCGCAAGAAACAAATTGCTCTCGAGCCCGTGCTGCTTGGTGTACAGCTCGTAGTAACGTCCGCCTCGGGCATAAAGTTCTTCATGCGTGCCGCGTTCGACGATTCTTCCCTGCTCAATCACGAGAATCTGGTCGGCGCGGCGAATGGTCGAGAGACGGTGCGCGATAACAAAAGTAGTGCGCCCCTTCATTAAATAAGAGAGCCCTTCCTGGATCATCTGCTCGGATTCGGAGTCAAGACTCGACGTAGCTTCGTCGAGAATGAGAATGCGCGGCTCGGCCAGAATCGCGCGCGCAATCGAAATGCGCTGGCGCTGACCGCCGGAGAGCTTCACGCCGCGCTCGCCAACGATCGTGTCATATTTATCCGCGAAGCTCTCCGCGAATTCATCTACGCGGGCAATCCGGCAGGCCCGCAGAATTTCTTCTTCGGAAGCGTCGGGACGCGAGAACGAGACATTTTCACGAATCGTTCCATCAAAAAGAAATGACTCCTGCAAGACCACGCCGAGCTGAGTGCGGTAAGAGTCAAGACGAACTTTGCTGAGATCGAAGCCATCCACGCGTACCGTTCCCTTGGTTGGGACATAGAACGCCGAGATCAAACCAATCGTCGTAGATTTCCCCGACCCCGACGATCCCACGAGCGCCGTCACCGTTCCGGAAGATGCCTGGAAAGAAACATCGTGCAGCACCATGCGTGCGCCGTCGTAACTGAAGCTGACGTCTTCGAAATCGACGTTGCCATGAATCGGTGGAAGGACGAGGGTTCGTTGCGGATCGCGGTCTTCGGCCGGCGTCAGCAGAATTTCATGCGAGCGCTCGAGGCCGGCCAGCGCCTCGGTGAGTTGGGTGCCGATCTGCACGATCTGCATCACCGGCGCGATCAGGAATCCCATGAACATGGTGTAAGTGAAAAATTCCCCAATGGTCAACGATCCGGCGAGAATCTGCCGCGCCCCCACGTACATAATGACGGCTCCGACCACGCCCAGCAGAACGCTGGCGGAAAGTCCCATGATGGAAGTTGCAGTCAGACTTTTCAGAACATTATTAAGCAGGCGCATCACTCCGACGCCGAAGACTTCGTCTTCGCGCTCTTCCGCGTGATATCCCTTCACCACGCGAATGCCGCCGAGAGATTCGGCGAGGCGTCCGGTCACTTCAGCATTGATTTTTCCGCGCTCGCGAAAAATAGGCCGGATGGTCTGAAAGGCCTTCTTCAGCGCCAATGCAAACAACGCCAGGAATCCGAAGGCCAGCACGGTCATAAGCGCGCTGATTCTGAAGAGAACCACCAGTGCAATGGCTGCGGTTAGAAAACCCCCGCAAAGATCGACGAGGCCGGTGCCGATCAGATTGCGTAC
>DATIYR010000303.1:0-8731 GCA_035517535.1 Terriglobales bacterium | reverse complement strand
CTGGTGGATGAGATTGCAGAAGGCGACTTGCGCGATGCGGCGCTAAAGTTCTGTGAACGCGTTTTGCGTGAAGGACTCGGCCCGGGGCCAACTTGCAATCGCACTGTCAGCGACAACCTTGATGAAAGCGACAATTCCGCTGCACTAGCTCCTCATGCCCGTGCATTGAAGGGACGGACGACGCAGAATCTTGTCGTAGAAGCAATCAAAGCTTCCAAGTTGCCGTTTTCGCAAGGGCTCGCGGTTGAGGCCGCGCTGGCACGACAATCGTTGGCGTCACGCGAGAGCCAAGCTCTTCGGCACGTGTTCTTCGCAGAGCGCGAATCCGGAAAATTGAGCGGGGCTCCTGCGAATTCAACGCAAGGGCAGCCTGCTGTTATCCGGCGCGTGGGAATTGTCGGCGCCGGGACAATGGGCAGCGGCATTGCCATGGCTTTTGCAAACGCTGGCCTCGAAGTGCTGCTCAACGACTACGATCCGGCAGCCCTGGCCCGCAGCCGCGAATTTCGTAGTTCAACCTATGCCTCGAGCGTTAAGCGCGGACGCATCCCTCAGGAAGTTGCTAACGAACGCATGCAGCGCATCCACAGCACCGGTGCGCTCGACGAAGTCGCGAATTGCGATCTTGTTATCGAGGCTGTGTTTGAAGATATGGAGTTGAAGAAGGAAGTGCTGTCGAAGCTCGACTTCTCTTTGCCTCCTGAGCGTCTGCTCGCAACCAACACATCTACACTTTCGGTGACCGAAATCGCCGGCGCTACGGCCCATCCCGAGCGAGTGTTGGGCATGCATTTCTTCGTTCCCGCGCACGCCTCGAAGCTTCTCGAAATTGTGCGCACCGATCACACCTCGGCTGAGAGCTTGTCCACGGCATTCCGCGTGGCAAAACTTCTGAAGAAGGTTGGAGTAGTCGCGCGAGATGCTTTCGGCTTTATCGGGAATCGGATGATGCTGGATGGCTATTGGCGTGAAGCCGAGCAGTTGCTGCTCGAGGGCGCTACACCAGCGCAGGTTGACGCGGCGCTCGAGGACTTCGGCTTTGCCATGGGGCCGCAACGGGTGAGCGACCTCGGCGGCAACGACGTCGGCACCAAAGCGCGCGCCCAGCTTTTCAAACGTGAGAGCCGTCCTGATCCCTACTTCGTCATCGCCGATCGCCTCACCGAAATGGGGTGGCTTGGTCAAAAGACAGGGCGCGGCTTCTATCTTTATGAGAACGGCAGCCGGGAAGCGGTGTCGGATCCTGAAGTAATCAGCCTTATCGAGAAGCTTGCTTCGGAGCGAGGCATACGGCGGCGCGAGATTAACGATAAAGAAATTGTCGAGCGATGCATTTTGTCGCTGATCAATGTGGGCGCGATGGTTCTGGAAGAAAAGATTGCAGCGCGTGCCGCCGATATTGATGTGGTTTGGACCAGCGGTTACGGCTTTCCGCGCCACCTGGGCGGCCCCATGTTTTACCCCGATACGCTGGGACTTCCCCACGCGTTACAGCGCATCCGCGATTATCACGAAAAGCTTGGTCATTACTGGCGGCCGGCGGCGTTGATCGAGCGGCTTGCGGCTGAGAATTCGAGCTTCGAGGAGTGGGACCGAAGATCAGCAGCGCGCTGAAAACGCAATCGACATCTAATCGCGTTCAATGCGCAAGACTCGTTCGTCTGTGTCGCCGAACAAAGCGGCCAACAGCTCAGGACGGTTCCGCTGCAATGCGCGGCTATTGACCGTACCTTTCTCGGTGAGCTCACCAGCGGCGGCGGATGGTGGCTGTTCGACCAGCAATCCCGCCACGATGCGATTCGAACTGCCGGTTCCAGCTGCGTAGAGTCTCGCCAAGCGTTCATAAAAAATTGCCCGCACCTTTTTGTTGGAAGCAATCTGCGCCGGATTGGCCGTGCGCTCTAGGCCAGCCGTAGCGGCACATTCCTCCCAGTCGGGAAAGATAAGAATGCGTACATCCTTGCGGTCAGCTCCAACCACCAGAACTTCATGGGCCAGCGGCCGCAGCTCATCGATCGCCTGCAGGCGCAACTTGCCGGCGCTCACCTTGGTGCCTGAGTCCAGCTTGAAAACGTCGTTCATCCTGCCATCGAAGCGCAGGCCGGCATGCGGCTGTTCGGGGTCGATGAAACTGAGCAGGTCGCCGGAGCGCAGAAAACCTTCTTCATCGAAAGCAGCCTCGGTGGCGGCGGGATCGCGCCAGTAGCCCGGAGTCACGTTGGGCCCGCGATAACGCACCTCAAAGCTGTCACCGTCTTCCGGAACCAGCTTGAGCTCAACGCCCGCGACTGGTATGCCCACGACTCCGGGGCCGCTTGCTTTAGCATTGCCGAAGATCGCAATTGGCGCGGTTTCGGTCATGCCGAGTCCACTCACGGTCAGAATCCGATGCCCCACGGTTTCTACGGCCAGCTGCTCCAGATCGAACCAGGTTGCTGGCTGCATTGACGCCGCGGCGTACCAGATGAATTTCAGGTGTTCGAAAAAGTGCTGGCGAAAGTCACGGCCGGCTTTCAGGTGAGGGATTAATAAATCGAATCCGCGCGGCACATTGAAGTAAATGTTCGGCGAGGCCCGGCGCAGCAGTTCGAGACTTGCGCCGAATAGCGCGGGAGTGGGTTTCCCCGGATCGATATACATCGTGCCGCCATTGTGCAGAGTGAGGCTGAAATTGCTGTTGCTGCCGGCGGTGTGGTTCCAGGGCGCCCAGTCAACCATCGCCGGCGGCTCTTCCGTCAGGCAGGGCGCGACCTGGCGTTTCATCTGCGAGTTCGAACAAATCATGCCGTGCGTGTTGATCACGGCCTTCGGCCAGCCGGTGGAACCGGAGGTGAACAGAAACTTGGCAATGGTTTCTCGGCTCACCCGAGCTGCGGCTTTGGCTACCTCCTCGCGACGGCTGCCATCACCCTCAAGCGACGCAAGCTTTCGCATGTGCGGAGATGCTGACGCATTTCGAAGAGCTATGACTGGAATATCAGTTTTGAGGGCGCGCTCGACCGGTTTGCGGTACAGCTCGGCATCATCAACCACGACCATTCCGGGTGTTAGCAACTCAAACGCATGGGCGAGCTTGGCGTAGTCGTAAGACTGGAGGGCATAGGCGGGAGCAATAGGAGCAATCGCGACCCCGATGTAAAGCGCGGCTAACATAACGAGCGCATGATCGATTCCATTTGCAGCGAGGATGGCCAGCGGCCGCTCTGGACCGAGATCGTACGCAAGCAATCCCTCAGCCAGGAGCAGCACCGAATTCCGAGTTTCCCCGTAAGAGATTCGCCGCTCTCCAGTCTTATTCTCGGTCTTGGTCTGCTCGACGAGGAAGATACGGTCCGGTGCTTCCCGCGCCCAGCGGTCCAGCCAATCCCCCACGCGATGGTCATAATCCGCCAACGGTTCGACAGACCGCATCAGCAGAATGCCGTCCTCTCGTCGCGTCAATTCCACGTCGGGCGAAAAGAAACTGACCGGCCGTAGCGGCAATTCGTGAAACTTCGTACTATGGTTCAGTGCACTCAACGTGACGAGCTTAATGGATGGAATCCCACGCCGCAAGCGATGGGGCCGCGGGTGAGTGACTCAGCGTGAAATTCCTGACGGTGCGTCATCCCGATGCCCCGCGTTTTCACCGGCGGGGCGAGGGATCTGGCGCGGAGCATCTCGCATGCCGAACGCGAAATCCCGTTCGACTCGCTACGCTCGCTCAGGGCAGGCTCTTCGCTCCGCCTGGAAAACGTCTTCGCTCAGGATGACGCCGAGTGGGAAATGCAACTGAGTTACCGCTGAAATATCCGGATGTTCTCTAGAATGTGGAAAGCATGAGTATTAATCCGAAGCGTTCATCGATGCGCATTGTGCGCCCTAATAACGGGTCCCGTGGTGAAGTGTACGACGAGCCCGGCCACTTGATTCGCCGCGCCCAACAGATCGCCGTTTCCATGTTTCACTCCACCATTGGTAGTGGCGTGACACCTGTGCAATATTGCGTGCTGCGGGTGCTGCAGGAACATCCGGGAATCGATCAGGTGACGCTGGCGAAATATTGCGCGCTCGACACCTCAACCGCTGCCGACCTCGCCGTGCGCCTGGAAGAACGCGGACTCGTTCACCGCATGATGCCGATGAAGAGCAAGCGATTTCGCTTACTTCATTTGACTCCAGAAGGAACTGCGCTCCTCAAGAAGCTGGTCCCACGCAGTACGGTGCTTGCCAGTCGCTTGCTGCAGGCGCTGAATCGGGAAGAACAGAAAATCTTCATGAACCTGCTGAAGAAATTTGTTCACCTGAATAACGACGAAAGCCGCGCCCCGCTTGATCGCGGCTTCGCAGGGTCGAGGAATGGCCAGCGGCGAGGATTGCGGGCGGGGGTATAATCTCCGCCATTATTGGGGGATTCGTGGTTCTCGAACTCCGGGTCTGTGACGAATCTCGATCACTCTGCGCTGGAATTCTCCGCGAGTCGCAGACACGCGAAACCCGACCATTGGTCATAAGGAATGTATGAGCACAACCGTCAGCACCAGGTGCTTCCCGCTTCCGAGCTCGTTGAACGTGATCCCAGGGACAGAGAACGCGCAGGCTGCTTACCCATATTACATGCAGTTCGCCAAGGAAGACGATGAGCGCTTCTGGTTCTACAACTCCATGCACTTCCCGGAACCGATGTGCGCCTTCGACGTGGTCACTGCCGAAGCCGCGTATTGCGCACTGGGTGCGGCCAACACGCGGGTACACAGTTTGCCAACGACGCTCGGCATCGACTACCGCATCATCAATGGGCGCATTTACATCGGCGGCAACGCGGTCACGGACCCGGCCGAAATTGCGCGGCGCACCAAGGAATTCCAGCAGCGGGCCTTCTACTACTACGAACACTGGGAAGAATTATTCGCGCAGTGGAAACACAAGATGCGGGCTCTGATCCGCGAAGCCGAGGTTTTGCCTAAACTTTCGCTGCCAGAGTTTGAGCCGCTCGAGCACGTTCACGCCGGACGCGGCATCGCTTCCAACCATTACCTGCTCGACACATACCAGAAGACACTCGAAGGCTATTTCCGCATGTGGCACCATCACTTCGAGTTTCTGCTGCTCGGTTATGGCGCCTATCTCACCTTCTTCGATTTTTGTAAGAAGGCCTTCCCGGAGATCAGCGAGCAGACTGTGGCCCGCATGGTTGCCGGCATGGAAGCGGAAATTTTTCGTCCCGATGACGAACTGAGGCACCTCGCCAAACTGGCCATCGAGCTGGGAGTGGATGATATGTTCCGTGAAGGCACCGCTCCTGACGACATAATCGACGCCCTGGAGCGCTCGACATCGGGCAGGAAGTGGCTCGAAGAACTGGCCGACTCGCGCGACCCCTGGTTCAACATCAACGTGGGCGACGGTTTTTATCACTACCATCGTTCCTGGAATGACGACCTCGCGATGCCGTTCGCCTCGCTCCCCGGTTACATCGCGAATGTAAAAGCCGGCGAGCGCATTGAGCGGCCGATCGAAAAGTTGATGGCCGAACGCCAGCAGCTCATCAGCGATTACCGCGAGTTGCTGAACAGCGATGAAGAGCGCGCCGCCTATGACCAGATGATTCAGCTCACGCACCGCGTGTTTCCTTACGTCGAAGGGCACAAATTTTACTGTGAGCACTGGTACACCAATTTGTTCTTCAACAAAATCCGTGAGTTCGGGTCGCTATTGGCCGAGCACGGTTTTTTCCCAAGCGCCGAGGATGTTTTTCAATTGACTCATTACGAGGTCGAAGCGGCAATTGTCGATCTCATGACCTCCTGGTCGAATGGCTCGCCGCCGCGTGGGGGTGCGCGCTGGACAGCAATCGTGAGAGAACGCAAAGCGGCGATTGCAGAATGGGCCAGGCACGAAACTCCGCCCGCCCTCGGGCCAGTCCCAGATGTCATCGATGATCCGGCCATTGTCATGCTGTGGGGCATCACCCGCGAAAATCTCGAGACATGGCTCGCGGCGGGCGAGAAGCCGGACTCAAATGAGATTCGGGGATTCGCCGCTTCGAGTGGCGTTGTGGAGGGCGTGGCCAGGGTGGTGATGACGGTGGATGAAATTGACCGCCTGCGCCACGGCGATGTTTTGGTCTGCCACGTCACCAACCCGAGCTGGGCGCCGGTTTTTCAGAAAATTGCGGCAGCGGTATCTGACATTGGCGGATCGATGAGCCACGCGGCGATCGTGGCACGCGAGTACGGCTTGCCGGCGGTGGTGGGCACAGGCACCGCTACACAGAAAATCAAAGACGGCCAGCGGATTCGAGTTGACGGCGGGCGAGGGGTGGTGACGATTCTGCACTAAATATCTGTGTTTCTCTGTGTCTTTTGTGGCCGCAATCAGTGAGCACAGCAGAGACAGAGTGACATCGTGCGAAACTACACGAGGAGAAACGCCATGAGCACATCGACCACGACCGGAACGACAGCCCCATACTCGACCGCGTACAAAATCGTGGACGTGCCTGAAGCCTATGCGGACGTCATCACGCGGCATGGCATACCTGGCACATTCGTTGGTTCGTCAGAACAAGAGAGTCCGTGGGTGCCGTTTGGTCCAAACGCAGCCATTCGCCATCTCCTCTTCGACACGCGGCACAACATTTTTAGCAACATTCTGTGGATCAAGTCCGCGGGCGTAGTCGGCACGCACAAGCACCGCGGCACGGTCGTCATGGTTTGCCTCGAAGGAAGCGCCCGCTATCTGGAATACGATTGGGTGGCGGGACCTGGCGACTTTATTTACGAAACTCCCGGGCTCGTTCACACGCTGGTGAGCGACCATCCTGATGGCGTGAAATTGTTTGCGTGGCTGCAGGGGCCAATCGAGTTTTACGACGACAAGGCAAATTTCCTCGAGACACTGGATGTGTTTTGGTTCATCAATCATTATGAGAGCTATTGCCGCGAGCACGGCATTCCGATCAACAAGCAGCTCTACATTTGAACCGCCGGGCTGCAATAACACGAACTAAAAGGCACCATGGGCCGCACCGCAAATATCAGTTGGTTCCGTGACATCACGCTTGCCGACCGCGGCACTGTCGGTGGCAAAGGCGGTTCGTTGGGCGAATTGACGCGCGCCAAAATCGCGGTGCCACCCGGCTTCGTTATCAACACCCACGCCTTTGAACAATTTCTCGCCGAAGTGGATAAGGAAAACTCGATCGGTGCGCGTGTGCCGGCGTTGCGCAACGATGACTTGGAAGGAATCGGCGCTATTTCCAGAGAAATAAGGGCGCGGTTCGAGAGCGCGTCACTGCCGCAAAATATCTGCACAGAAATCGTCTCCGCGCACGCGGACTTGTGCGGCGCCAATGCCAACTCGCCAGTGGCAGTGCGGTCATCAGCCACGGCTGAGGATTCAGAAGAGGCCAGTTTCGCCGGGCTCCAGGACACGTATCTGTGGGTAATAGATGCTGCGGCCACTCTGAAATACGTACGCTCGTGCTGGGCAAGCCTCTATTCCGCTGCCTCGATTTCTTACCGTCGCAAACATGGCATCCCTGAAAGCGCAGTTGCGATCGCAGTGGTCGTGCAAAAAATGGTGGACGCGCGCTCGGCGGGAGTGATGTTCACCCGCAGCCCTCTGACCGGCGACCGCTCCGTGATTACGATTGAATCGACCTGGGGGTTGGGATCGGCGGTAGTAAGTGGTGAAGTCACACCTGATCGCTTTGTGATCGGGAAAATCATCGGCGATATTTCCGTACGTGAAATCTCGGACAAGTTCATACAGCATGTCCCCGACGAGAGCGGAGGAACGAAGGAATTGGAAACACCAGAAGACTTGTGTCGCGTGGCATCAGTGAGCGACGCAGAGCTGAAAGCCCTCGCTGAAATCGGCCGCAAAGTCGAACGCCACTACGGCAGGCCTCAGGACATCGAGTGGGCGATTGATCGCTCGGAAGAAATCTATCTTTTGCAAAGCCGCCCCGAGACGGTGTGGTCTACGAAACAGAAAGCTCCGGTTGCAACGCCAGCCGAGAACCCGTTGCTGCACGTGATGAATATCTTCGGAGGACGCCGTTGACGCTTACGGCCAAGGAAGTGGCCGAGATCATGCGCATCCTCGAAGACTCGAGCTTCGATCAATTGTCGCTCGAGATGGATGGGGTCAAATTGAACCTGCAGCGCGGTTCGGCAGCGCAGCAATCGCACGATTCGCCACCGGTTCCTCCGCCGTCGAATTCACTCGTACAGCGCACACCAAAGCCGCCGTCCGAGCCAGGACTGCTCGAAGTCCCATGTCCGCTCGTGGGAATTTTCTACGTTGCCCCTAAGCCGGGAGAGCCTCCGTTTGTAAAGGTCGGTTCGAAGATCACAGAGGAAACGGTGATCGGAATTATCGAAGTCATGAAACTGATGCACACGGTTCACGCCGGCGTGAAAGGCGAAGTGGCCGAGATATTAGTCAAGAACGCCGCGGCGGTCGAGTTCGGCGAAGTTCTGATGCGCGTGCGGCCCGAGGCCTGAAACATGGCGAACATCCAAATTGTCGAGACCTCGCTGCGCGATGGCAATCAGAGTCTTTGGGCCGCGCTCGGCATCGATACTGCCAAGACCCTCACCATCGCGCCAGTGATGGATCGCGTCGGCTTTAAGGCCATCGACTTCACTACGTCAACCCACATGGGAGTTGCGGTCCGCTACAAGAGGGAAGATCCGTGGGAGCGGATTCGATTGATGGCGAAAGCCACGCCGCATACTCCTCT
>DATIYR010000302.1:0-7262 GCA_035517535.1 Terriglobales bacterium | reverse complement strand
GACCAAATCTATGACGTTGTTCATCGACGGCAAAGGCGATGGCGGGATTTCAAACTCCGCCATTCTCGACTTATACGTGAGCAACGTCGCGCTGGGCACGCACTCCATTGCCGTGCAGGCGCAGGATAGCACCGGCGCGCTGTTCAAACAGAAATTCAACATCACCGTGACTGCGGCGTCGCAGGGGCTTTCGAACCTGAAGCACATTATTTTCTTCGTGCAGGAGAACCGGTCTTTCGATAGTTATTTTGGAATGTTGGGGCAGTACAAAGCGTCGCTTGGGCTTGCCAATGATATCGACGGGCTAAACCTGAATACCACTTTGCTGAACACCAAAGGCCAGCCAGTGCACCCATTTCATTACCAGACGGTCTGCACCGAAAGCCTGAGCCCCGCCTGGAATGAAACCCATGCGGATGTGGACGGTGGATTGATGGACGGATTTATGCTCACTACAACTTCGGTGCCGTCATCGATCGATCCCACCGGCACTCGCGCGATGGGCTATTACGATCAATCGGACCTGCCTTATTACTACGAAGCCGCAGCCCGTTTTGCGACCAGCGATCGCTGGTTCTCGCCGGAGCCGGCCAATACCATTCCCAATCGCATTTATCTGTTCACGGCAACCTCGTTCGGCAATGCCTTTCCGCCGAACACTTCCTACGAGAGCATTACCCAGCCCACGATCTTCGATCATCTCGATTCCGCTGGCGTGAGCTGGCGCTATTACTACCAGAGCAGCGCATCGACAGCATTCATTGAGCAATTCGCGACTTACAAGAAGGACGCTTCAAAAGTTGTGCCGATCAGCAATTGGTACAACGACGTGAAGAATGACAGCACGCTGCCCTCGGTGATTTTTATCGAACGGCTCTCCTCAACCGATGAACATCCTGACGCCAACATCCAGACCGGGGCGGCGTTTGCCATAGGTGTGATCAATGCGCTGATCAACAGCGCGTCCTGGAAGGACTCGGCCCTGATTTTCACTTATGACGAAGGCGGTGGACTGTACGATCATGTCCGCCCGGGACGCGAAGTCGAACCGGATTCAATCCAGCCGATGCTGAGCTCGGGCGACAAACCGGGCGCGTTCAACGAAACCGGCTTTCGTCTTCCGCTGATTGTTTTTTCGCCGTGGGCGCGGCCGAGTTTCGTCTCCCACACGACACGGGATTACACCTCGATCCTTCGCCTGATCGAAGACCGATTCAACGTTGCCCCGCTTACGCTGCGCGACGCCAATGCCGACGACATGATGGAGTTCTTCGACTTTTCCGGCGCCCCTCCGCTCTTGACACCGCCCACGCTTCCAACCCAGCCGACCAACGGAGTCTGCGATAACAAAAAAGAGACCGCGCCCGGATATTAATTCCTTAGGTTGTCAGCGTGCGATTGACTTCTCCCGCGGAGAGCCATGTCCCACCGAGCGGCGCCGAACCTACGTAGCTATCGTTTGCCGCAAGCGTCTCTGTTAATTTCGGTCTGAATGTCTCAACCCCCAGATTGAGACAGTTCGCACGCATTTGGGGGGGGAAAGCACAATGCCGTTTTATGTCCGCTCGGACGCAGTTGTGTCCCGCAAGATTGCGGGTGAAACTCTGATTGTGCCGATCAGCAAAGGCGTGGGCGATCTTGCTTCCATCTTCAGTTTGAATCCGGTTGCGAGCGCGATCTGGGACGGTATCGCGGCTCCTTCGAGCGCAACTCAAATTGTTCAACGTATTGCCGAGGCGTTCGATGGCGAGCCCCAACAAATCGAATCAGACGTTGAATCCTTTCTGGCTGAAATGGAATCGGCCGGCCTGGTCAAAGCTGTGGGAGTTGCTGCCCACGTATGAACTCCGCTACCTATGGCGAGTTCAGTCTGTCTTTGCACAAACATTTTTCGCAGGAACGCGTGCCTCTTGAAGCCACGCTCGAACTGACGCGGCGTTGCCCGCTCGCCTGCCAGCATTGCTACAACAACCTTCCGGTCGGGGATATTGCCGCTCGCAATCAGGAGCTCAGCAAAGAGGAATATTTCGCCATTCTGGATGAACTCTCGGAGATGGGAGTCATTTGGCTTCTCTTCACCGGCGGCGAAATTTTTGCTCGTAAAGATTTTCTGGAAATTTATTCGTATGCGAACCGAAAAGGTTTTCTGATCACGCTCTTCACGAATGGAACTCTGATCAACGAACGCGTCGCCGATTTCCTGCGCGAATTTCCGCCGTTTGGGATTGAGATCACGCTCTACGGCCAGACCCGGGAAACCTATGAAAAGCTGACCCAGCTTCCGGGAAGCTATGACCGTTGTCTCCGCGGTATCCATTTGCTGCTCGAGCGCGGTTTGCCGCTGAAACTCAAAACCGTTGCTACGCGGGTGAACTGGCATGAGATCGCCGGAATGAAGGCCTTCGTCGAGCACGAGTTGGGAGTCGAATTCAAATTCGATTCGATGATCAATCCGCGCATCGACTGCTCCTCCGCGCCATTGAATGTGCGGCTTTCACCGGAAGAGGCAGTCGCGCTCGAATTGCAGTGGCCAAAGGTCGTGGCGGAGCATAAGAAAAGCTTGCTGCAGGAGCGCGCCTCCAGCCCAGCGCCGATGAATACGGTTTACGTTTGTGGTGGCGGAGTGAGGGCTTTCGCGCTTGATCCTTATGGCCGCATGAGCATCTGCGTACTTTCGCATCAGGATACATACGACATTCGCAAAGGAAGCGTGCGCGAAGGCTGGGAACAATTCTTATTGAAGGTGCGCCAGCGTAAACGTCAGCAGATTTCGAAATGCGTCAGCTGCCGGCTTCACAGCGTGTGCAGCATGTGTCCGGCGAATGGAGAGCTGGAGAACGGTAATCCGGAATCGCCCGTCGATTTCCTGTGCGAGGTCGCGCACCTGCGCGCAACCGCTCTCGGTCTCGAAATTCCTGAGCACGGGGCGTGCGAATTTTGTGCTGGTGGCAGCCGGCACGAGGCCTTAATTGAATCGGCGCGCCGGATTACTTCACGCGAAATAACTATGGCCGATTGGGCAGCCGATCAACTGCTGCCCATTCTGAACAATTCGTCATCCAGCGCCAGCTGTGGCGGATGCTCGCTCCACTAAGAATGGACTGCCAAGCGCCATCCGCTTCCGCGCACCTCGTCCCTGCAGGCGAAACGCTTGTCTCGACGGAGGCCTGCTTCAATCGATACCGCTTCGAAAGAAGCTACAACATTGGCGGAGTTTCGCTAAGACTTCAATCCGCTTCCGCCCGCGACGTCGACGGCGGAGCTGAGCTGAAGCAATTTGCGTCTGAAAAGACTGATGGTGAGATCGAAGTCGAAATCCGCTGGGTGGATGAGATTCCGCCGACGGTTGCGCAAACCGATTTCGACTCTGGTGCGACCTGGCGACTGTCACGCCTTGGGCACGAACTTGTGTTCGAGTTTACGAGTCCGGTGATCGGCGCTCAGCCCTACAAACAATTGCGCGTGAACCGCAGCTTCAGCCGCGCGGAATTGATTTTGAGCCGCAACGCGCTTCAGGGCCACAAGGATTTTTCTGTCATCGAGTATCCGGTTTCGGAGCTATTAGTCACGAATTATCTGGCGCATCGCGGCCACGGAGTTGAGCTACACGGATGCGGGTTGATCGACGCAAAGACCGGTGGGCATTTGTTTCTTGGGCACTCGGGCGCGGGTAAAAGTACAACCGCGCGATTGTGGCAGCAGCTGCGCGGTCCCGAAATTTTGAGCGACGACAGAATTATTTTGCGTTTGCACGACGAGGAGTTGTGGATGTACGGAAGCCCATGGCACGGGGAAGCAGCATTCGCATCGCCCACCCGGGCAAAGCTCGAGCGCATTCACATTCTGCAGCATGGGGCGGAAAATCGGTTCTCGCCGTTTTCCCGGCCTCGTGCCATTGCAGAAGTATTCGCACGATCTTTCCCGCCGTTCCATAGCGCCGCGGGGTTGGAGCGCACGGTCGAGTTTTTGAAACGCACGCTCGAAACATTGCCGTGTTACGCATTTGAATTTCTTCCCGATCACACGTCCGTAGATGCAGTGCTCGCGTTCCGTGATCTCACATTCCATGAATCTCGCATTTCATGAGTAAAGATCGCCCGCAAACGCTGCTGTTCGATCAACTCACTTGCCAGCTGATCTCGCAGGGCTATGGCTTTCGCTTTGAAGCGAAAGGGCGAAGCATGTTGCCTGCGATTTGTGATGGAGAGATTCTGCACGTGGAGCCTATTGGCGCCAAACTACTTCGTCGCGGCGACATCGTACTGCTGAAATCGCGCGATGTGTTTAAAGCGCACAGAATCATTCAGCAACGGGGCACTTTGTTCATGACTCGCGGCGATGCGGGGATCGAGCCGGACATCGAAATTCCTCGAGATTCAATCATCGGCCTGGTGATCGCGAAAGAACTCCGCGGGAGAAGCGGCACGGTCCGGTTGCACGGCTTCATGGCGCGCGTGCGCTTTTTTCTGAACCAGGCGCGACGGCGCATTCGGCTGGTTCATGCTGCACAATCTTCAACTTCAGCGGCGAGAGCGCCGTTTTCCCAATAACCCTCGGCCTGCAGAAACGGTGTAAATAAAATCGGTGGGACACAAACTGCGCCCAGAGGCTGGTTCCAGTAAAAGAAAAGCAGAAGAACAATTCGGATCACGACAAAATTCAAAGATTGTAGTGTGCTGCCGATAAAGAACCGCAGAGGGCAATAGCAAGAACGGGCGCCTCACAGGTATTTTCAAAGACTGGGCGAATTTTTGTGGTCTGGAAATATTACTTGCGTCGGCGCAAATTGCGATTAGAATATCGTTTTTCTACAATACAGCAACGGTTGTGTGCACACCAGGGGGTAATCGTGAAGCTTTTCGCGCGGGTTGGCTCGGCGGTGCTCGTCATTTTTTTCCTGTCCGGATTTCTTTTTGCCGGAGACGCAATTCCCAAAGTTGCATGGCACCGCGGTATCGGGCAGCCGCTGGAAAATGCGGGTGGACGCAAGCCTGCACTCGCTGCGTCGGGCATGATCGATGACGGCTACTGGCAGGGCGCTCCCGTCGGCGGCTTCGGCTCGGGAACTTTTTCACGCACCTATCGCGGAGATTTCGCACGCTGGCACATCAAAGGCGGCGTTCACAAATATCAGACGGTTTGGGCAAATCAGTTTGCCATGTATCAGAAGTCGCAGGACGGTGAAGGTGTCGCGCAGGTGCTCACTGCAACTCACCCGGACAACGGTGAGCTGAGTTCGTGGAAATGGGATTATCCGGTTGGCGCCGGCGATTATTACGCGCTCTATCCGAAATCCTGGTACGACTATCGTTGGGATAAATTTCCCGCACACGTCGTGTTGGAGCAATTCTCTCCCGTTCTCCCCAACAACTATCGCGAGAGTAGTTATCCGGTTGCCGTCTATCGCTGGCACGCTGAAAATCCAACCGACAAACCAGTCACCGTTTCCATTCTTCTTTCATGGACGAACATGCTGGGCTGGTTCCGCGATTTTCAGCCCGACATGAAAGGCGCGCTGAACGCAGGCAACCACAATCGCTTCGTCGATGAAAGCGCGGTGGGCGGACACGTGAAAGGAATCGTCTTTGACCGCGTGCATCCGAAAGGAGTCGAGAACGATTGGGACGGGCAGTGGGCGATTGCATCAGTGCAATCCGCCGGGGTTGATGTGACGTACCAGACGACGTTTGTCCCAGATGACGGTCGCAATGTTTGGGATTCCTTTTCAAAAGACGGTCGCCTCGCCAATGACGATCAATCCTGGGTGAGCAGCGGGGAACCTCTGGCCGCGGCCATTGCCGTGCGTTTCACATTGCAGCCCGGGGAAAAGCGCATTGTGCCGATGACGATCGCCTGGGATATGCCGATTGTCGAGTTCGGCGCCGGCCGCAAGTGGTATCGGCACTACACGAATTTTTACGGGACGACAGGGACGAACGCATGGCGCATCGCGAAAGATGCGCTGCAAAGTGCACCGCGGTGGAGCAACGAAATTGACGCGTGGCAAGCGCCGTATGTGAAAGATGAAAGCAAACCCGAGTGGTATCGTGGCGAACTCTTCAACGAACTTTACATTCTGACCGACGGCGGTTCGTTCTGGGGAAAGCCGGTCGGGGCGAGCGCGCAATCGTCCGAGAGTTTTGCCTTCATGGAGTGCTTCGACTATCCGTTCTACGGCACGCTTGACGTCCGCTTTTATGGTTCCATGCCGCTGGTGAAATTCTGGCCTGATCTCGACAAGCTGGAGCTAAAAGCATTCGCCGACACCGTACCCGAAGACCTGACGCAGAAATATTTGTGGATATGGAAATCGGAGCAAACGCATTCACTGCAATTCCGCTTGCGAAAGGCGAAAGGCGCGGTCCCGCACGATCTCGGGATTCCCGAGGAAGATCCGTTCAAGCTACCTAATTCTTTCAGCTGGCAAAACACCAACGACTGGAAGGACCTGAACAGCAAGTTCGTGCTGATGGTCTATCGCGACTACGTCTTTACTGGAAAGACCGACCTGAAATTTCTGCGCTACACATGGCCTGCAGTGCAGGAGGCGTTAGAGCATCTGCGGCAATACGACCGAACCGGCGACGGCTTACCGCAAGATGATAATTACCCCGATCAAACCTACGACGAGTGGATCGTACACGGCGAAAGCGCCTACTGTGGCGGATTGTGGCTGGCGTTGCTACGCGCGGCGGAGGAGATTGCGCGCGTGCTCGGTGACAACGCAGCCGCGACGAAATATCACGACTGGTTTGAAAAAGGTCAGAAGACTTATATCGACAAGCTTTGGAACGGCGAATATTTCCGCTATGACACGGAGAGCGAGTATCGCGATGACATTCAGGCCGATCAACTCGCGGGGCAATGGTACGCAACTATGACCGGGTTAGGTGATCTGGTTCCGCATGACATGCAGGTGAAGGCGCTCAACAAAATCTACGACCTGAACGTGATGAAATTCGCCAACGGCGAAATGGGAGCGGTGAACGGGATTGCTCCGGATGGGACGCTGGTTACTTCGAACGAGCAAGTACGGGAAGTCTGGACGGGCACGACGTTCGGCGTGGCGGCACTGATGCTTGCAGATGGCCTGAAGGACGAAGGGTACAAGACCGCGTGGGGTATTTATCACACGAACTATGAAACCGAGGGATATTGGTTTCGCACTCCGGAAGCCTGGGACAAGACCGGCCACTATCGCGCTTCAATGTACATGCGCCCGGCGGCAATCTGGGCAATGGAGATGACGCGGCCGCCGAAAT
>DATIYR010000301.1:0-2950 GCA_035517535.1 Terriglobales bacterium | reverse complement strand
GCCTTCGGCATGGCGGTCGAGAGAACCGGAGATGTTTCAGTTAATCCGTATCCCGAATATGCCGAACACTTGAATGCCTCCTCGAGTTCTTTGACCAGCGTAGGAGAAGACGCGGCGCCGCCGGTGGATATCCACTGCACGCTGCTCAAATCGTATTTGGTGCGGTCAGGCGAATTCACCAACGCGGTCCCCATGATCGGAACGAGGCTCAAGGAACTGACTCGCTCGCGTTCGATCAGACGAAACACTTCAGCGCACGTGAACTTAGAAATCATTACGTGCGTGCCGGCAACCTGAGTGACCGAGTGGGCCGAGCCCCAGCCATTCGCGTGGAACAAAGGAATCGTGTGCAGTTCAACGCTCTCTGCTTTCGTTTTAAACGTCAGGCAAACAGAAATCGCGTGCAGATAAATATTTCTGTGAGTCAGCATTACTCCCTTAGGATTTGCGCTGGTTCCGCTGGTGTAGAAAAGTTCCGCCAATGAATTTTCATCGATCTCCATGACATCGGCGTGATAAGGAGTGGCTGCGGCAAGCAAATCATCGTAATTTTTGGGCAAGAGCCACGAAGCTTCGGGCGGGACATCCAGCATGACGAAGGTTTCCAGTGAGGGCACTTCGCGTCGGAGAGATTCCACGACACCAACAAATTCTTTTTCCAGGAACAAGACTTTGGCGCCTGCGTCATTCAAGACATAAGCCAATTCCTGCGGCGCCAGCCGGACGTTGAGCGGAAGTAAAACCGCTCCGATTTCCGGTACGCCGTAATAGGCTTCGAGAAGACGATGACAATTCAAGCTGAGGAATGCGACACGATCACCTGGCTGTACTCCCATGTCACGCACGACACGCGCCAGACGGGCCGTGCGATCGCCAAATTGCGTGTAAGTGAATCGATGTTCGCCGCAAACGATCGCCGTCTTCTGTGGATACTGCTGCACCGCATAACGCAGAAACCGGATTGGAGTTAGAGGAACGTTCATCGTGATCTCGCTACCAAGCTGACTGGCCTCCGTCGACCACCAGCACATGACCGGTGACGTAGTTCGAGGCGTCCGACGCAAGGAACAGAGCTGCGCCTTTCAGGTCATGGTCGTTACCGAAGCGCCGCGCCGGAATGTGTGACAGGAAAAGATCCTTGTAGTGCTCGATGACCCAGTTTGACATGTGGGTAGGAAACCAGCCGGGTGCGATCGCATTGACCTGAATGTTGTGGCAAGCCCATTTGCAGGCCAAATCTTTGGTGAAGGCAATGACTCCGCCTTTACTCGCATGGTAGCCGATGGCCGGGAGCTCCGGCGGAGCACCACCGAGACCTGCAACGGAAGCAATATTGATGATTTTGCCCTGCTTCTGCTCGATCATGATCTTGCCCACAGCTTGTGAACATAAAAACGTGCCGGTGAGATTCGTCTCAATCACCTTGTTCCAATCTTCCAGGCGCATCTGCTCAACCGGAGTTCCCCAGGAAATCCCTGCGTTGTTGATCAAGATGTCGATTTTTCCAAACTGTGCGAGTGTCGCGTCGACTACTTCCTGAACGCTGCCCGGGTTTTTCACGTCACAGGCCAACGCGATCGCCTTAACCCCGAGCTTTTGTAGCTCCTCGGCAGCCTGCTCACAGCGCTCTTTTTTCCGCGCGCAGAGCACGAGATCAGCACCCATTTCTGCGAGGCCTTCAGCCATCTGACGGCCCAGCCCAATGGATCCGCCGGTAATGATCGCGACACGGCCAGTGAGATCGAACAGTTGCTTTGCGGTGAGAGTGGACGTCTGCACTGCGTCAGCCGCATTTTTCAGCATCGAGTAGGCTCCTGTCGGGGAAGCGAACGGTCGCACGAGTTGCTCACTTCGATGCCGATTTTGCTCGTCTTGCTTTCATTTTGGTGGCTGAGAAAATCAAGGATGACGCCACTCGTCGCTCCGGGCTGATCGGTCATAAAGAGATGACTCGCGCTCGGAATGATCTCAAGCTCTGCGCCGGGAATGCGCTCAGAGATCAATTTCCCGTTCCCGGGCGGCACGAGCCTATCGCATTCGCCATGAACCACCAATGTTGGCGCTTTGATCTCAGGCAGGCGGCTGTATGCCTCCCACGCGAGTATTCCTTGGAGTTGTGCTTTATAAGCCTCGGGTTTAGGGAACCAAGGCCGCCGCACTGACAAGTCCTCTTCGATTCGCTCGCGAGACGTTTCCGGATGGTAGATGAACGGTATTGCAGCCCGCGCGGCCTCTTCTGGACTCATGTTTTGGCGTGCCATTAACATCTGAGTGGCCTCGGATTCCGCGCGCACGGAGGTTGGTCCACCAGCCGCGGTGCAAGCTAATATAAGCGACCGCACTCTTTGCGGATACTGCAGCGCCAACTCTTGCGCGATCATCCCGCCCATGGAAACACCGAAGACGTGCGCGCTCTGGTCTTCTGCTGAATTGAGGGCTGCATCGAGCACGGCGCGCGCATCGGAGGCCATCAATGAAATTGAGTACGGCCCGGGAGGCATTTCGCTCCGCCCGACTCCGCGATTATCAAACGCGATCGTGCGATATCGCGTGGAAAGATACGGCCGAATCCGATACCACATCTCGGACGGATAACCCAGTCCCATGATCAGGAGAATGGGCTCGCCGGTCCCTTGCTCATCCCAATAGATGTTCGCGCCCCGGTTTCCTACGAAGGCCATCATTCGTCCCAACCAGATTGTGATGCGGCGTCGAAGAAAGACGTCCTCCTCGAGTACCCAGAACTTATACTTGAACGGCTTAAAAGCTTACCCGAAATCCGAGTTGAATTTCACGCATCGGAAATGCGGAAGTGAAAGCCAGGGGCGTGCTCGGCGTCACGGTTCCGCCGGTCGCTACCGGAGTTCCCGGACGAACGCCGTGCACATTGAACGTCGTGAACCCGGGCTGGAAACCAAACAGCGGCCCGACTTCATTATTCACGCTGGCA
>DATIYR010000300.1:0-3802 GCA_035517535.1 Terriglobales bacterium | reverse complement strand
GACAAAGCTCGCACCACCGATAAATAAATACAAATAATCAGCCTGCTTTCGTATCGCCCGTTATTTAGCTGAAATTGGAAATTAATTTCACTAAATGATTCCGCGAGTGAAGTCCCTGCCCCAAGGACGATTGCATTGCTTTCGCACGAATTGAAGCTCATCGAACTTCGGCAGAAGCTCGATCCGTCGGAAGCTGGAAGGGGCTACCTGCGCACTGAATCATCTATCGGTTGACTCCGGCCTGTTCTGAAAACAACTCCTTCAGCGTACCGCTGGCGGATACGAAGCGGGAAGAAGTAAACTTCTTTGTCATTCGTGTACCCGCACATGTCTCACGTGAGGAGAGCGGTGATTCCTCTTCGCAAATTCTATTTTGTCGTGACCCTGGCCACGGTTGTGGTATTTGCCGCAGTCGGAACCGTCCACCCTGTGAAAGCTGACGCGCAGCCGGGATCATTGCTGTCAGTGCAATCCAAGGACATAAGGAGTCTGGGTGTCGGCAAGTTGCTCGTCGCCAGCCGCGATCTTGGCGATCCAAGTTTTGCCCAAACGGTGATTCTGCTGGTTCGCTACGATAGCCAGAGTGTACTCGGACTCGTGCTCAACAAGCGCACGGACTTGCCGGTTTCGCGAGTGTTAAAGGGTTTCAAAGCCGCAACAAAACGTTCAGATCCGGTATATCTCGGAGGACCTGTAGACACTCCCGCGGTATTTGCGTTGTATCAGTCATCCTCCAGGATCGCAGGGGCCGATCATATTTTCGACAAGGTTTATCTGATTATGTCTAAACCCGTCTTCGAGCAAACCTTGTCGGCTCAGCCTGACTCGAGCGTTTTTCATGTATATCTGGGGTATGCCGGATGGAACCGGGATCAATTGCAAAAGGAAGTGGAGCTGGGCATGTGGTTCATCTTTCCCGGGGACGCCAACGCCGTTTTCAATTCAGCCCCGGATTCCTTGTGGCAACAAATGATTCGCAGAACGACGCTGAACTTCGCGGACAACGCCAGTGAATTGTGGAATTGAAAGGTAGAGCTTGAATGCCACAAACGATTGAGTGGGAAAAACCCACGCGGAGCCACCGCGGATGGCTTTTCGTCCTGCTCCTGATTTTTTTCGCTATTTTCGGTTTGAGAACCAGTTTGTCGTATTACCTCGACGCCCTCTGGTTCGGTTCGCTCGGCTACGGAGAAGTATTCCGCAAAACCATTGGTCTTCAATGGCTCACGTTTGCCGCATTTTTCGCGGCAACATTCCTCATTCTGTACGGGTGGTTCCTCGCGCTGCGCAGTTCCTACAAGCTGGACGTGCTGAGTGGCGGCCTGATTTTCATTGGCAAGCAGCCGGTCAGGCTGCCGGTTGAACGCATTCTGCGCCTGATTGTGCTCATCGCATCGCTGGTCATCGCCGTAATCGCCGGCGCCAGCATGATGTCGAACTGGCAGACGTTTGCGTTGTATTGGTATGCGCCGCGCGCTTCCGGAGGCACGGTTGATCCTATTTTCGCCAGGTCACTGCACTTTTATCTCTTCAGCCTGCCGGCATGGGAGCTCATAACGGGTTGGCTTCTCGTGCTGGCTGTGCTTGCCTGTGTGCTCGCATTCTTTTTCATTCTGATCAGTGGTGGTGTTCACTTTGCCGGCGGTCGAGGGCGCCCTGTGCCGCTACCGTGGCGTGGGTTCTCGATTGCGTTTGCGTTTCTACTGCTCATCCTCGCGATGCAAGTTTATCTCGGCCGCTTCGACGCACTGTTCGCCGGCCACACGATCTTCAGTGGCGTTACCTACACCGATGCCCACGTTACACTCTTCGGCCTGCTGATAGTCTGTTGGGCTCTCGTTTTGGGAGCCGTCATTTCTCTGACGAACGTTGTCTCAGCGCCCAGAATACGGTGGCTGGCCTTTTCCATAGCGCCAGCTGTGGTCTGCTATCTCGTGGTTCAGATTGTCGGCTGGTATGTAGGGAACTTCATCGTCAAACCCAACGAACTGGTTCGCGAACGGCCTTACATCACAAACAATATCGCTCTTACCCAGCGAGGTTACGGCCTGGATCGAATTTCACGGCATGAATTCCCGGCCGAGACGACTGTCGAGGCTGCCGATGCGGCAAACAATCAACCCACGCTGCAGAACATCCGCCTTTGGGACTGGCGCGCGCTCCAGGACACCTTGCGGCAAATTCAGGAAATTCGCACCTACTACGACTTTCCCGACATCGACATTGATCGCTACAAGATCGACGGTGCTATGCGCGAAGTGATGCTTGCCGCGCGCGAACTGAGCATCGACAAGCTCCCCGAGAGCAGCCGCAATTGGATCAACGAGAAGCTCATCTACACCCACGGCTACGGCATCACCATGAATCCGGTGAACGGGTTCACGCCCGAAGGCCTACCGGCTTTGATTCTGAGCAATATGCCGGTGCAAAGCACGACGCCGAGCATTTCCGTCGCCCAGCCAGAGATTTATTTTGGAGAACTAACCGACACCGACGTCTACGTGAAAACGCGCCAACAGGAGTTCAACTATCCGCAAGGCCAAACCAACAACCTCACCTCGTATACAGGTAAAGGTGGCATTGTTCTCGGCGGCTTTCTGCACCGCATTCTCATCGCGATCGCGGAAGGAGACTTGTCCAAGCTGCCGTTCAGCGACGATATCAACTCGCAGAGCCGTTTGTTGATGCGAAGGAACATCATCGATCGCGTTACGACCTTAGCGCCATTTCTAACCTACGAGTCAGATCCATACATCGTCATCGGCGACGACGGGCGCCTGTCGTGGATTCTGGATGGGTTCACCACATCGGACAATTATCCCTACTCAACTCATTATCCGTTGAATGACAACACCATCAACTACGTCCGCAACAGCGTGAAAGTTGTAATTAACGCTTACGACGGGACCACAACGTTTTATGTGTTCGACGCGCAGGACCCCATCATTGCGGCTTATCGCCAGATCTTCCCTACCCTTTTTAAGGATGCCGCCAGCATGCCGCCAGATCTTCGACGGCACCTACGCTATCCGGAATTGCTGCTTAAAACGCAGGCCATCGTGTACGGGCTTTATCACATGACGGATCCCCAGGTGTTCTACAACCGCGAGGACCTATGGACCGTGGCTTCCGAGGTCGGCTTGGGGGACTCCGGAGAGCAGGTGACGCAAGGGATGGAACCAAATTTTGTGCTGATGACGCTGCCCGGGGAAACCGCGGTCGAGTTTGTCGGCATTCTGCCATTTACGCCGGCCAATCGCAATAATCTGATTGGCTGGATTGCCGGCCGCAGCGATGGCGCTCACTACGGAACTTCCGTCGTTTACGATTTCCCCAAAAATCGGCTGGTGGATGGTCCTCTGCAGATCGAGGCGCGAATCGATCAAAACGCTCAGCTTTCCGGACAATTAACATTATGGAATCAGCAAGGCTCACATGCGCGGCGCGGCACATTGCTTGTGATTCCCTGCGGCCGTGCTCTGCTTTACGCCGAACCGATCTATTTGCAGGCAGCGCAGAGCCCAATGCCGGAACTCCGCCTGGTCGTGCTCGCACTGCAAGACCGCTTGGCCTATGGTCCGAATTTTGAATCGGCAATGAATGCATTATTTGGCGGAGCGGCATCATCGCTGAGCGGCTCGGGCACTTCAACCGCCTCGACACAAATCTCAGCTCCCTCCTCCGCTAAGCACGCGGAGGATCTGAACGGGTTAATTACTGGAGCTGCAAATGATTTAGCGGATTATCAACGGCTCACGGCCGAAGGGAAATTGGGTGAAGCCGGGCAGAAACTTGAGCAGCT
>DATIYR010000299.1:0-11239 GCA_035517535.1 Terriglobales bacterium | reverse complement strand
GCTGGGCAGACTGGACAAGCCGTTGCTCTTTTGAATTCCATTCTCGTCAAAAATCCCCTGAATCTGAAGGCGAGATTGCTCCTCGCAGAAGTTTATACAAAGTCCGGAGACGCCAACAAAGCGGAACAGGAATTTGGCAACGCCCTTCGGCTTCATCCCGAATCAGCGGCAGCGGCACTAGCTCTTTGCGAGTTTTATATCGTGAGGTCTGAGTTTGCTTCGGCCCAGCACGTGCTCACCGATGCGGTGCAACGTCACCCACAGGTCGGGGAGCTTCATAATCAGCTGGCCGTGGTTCTGGCTGCCGAGCACAAATACAAAGACGCCGCTGCACAGATCCGCTTGGTCACACCGCCACGCAATCCAGTTGCACGTGTCCGCTATTTTCGTCTAGCTGCTTCAATTCATTCCGGCCTGGGCGAGCGCGTAGCGGCAGCTCGGGCCGTGGAAGCGGCCGTCTCTGCAACACCAAACGATTACCAGTTACGACTTATTACGGCGCTCGCTGAAGCAGATGCTGAGGAATGGAGAAGCTGTATCCGCAACATCGCTCCCGTATTTGCTAAACATCCTTCACAGGAAGTCGGTCTTATTTTGTTGCGAGCGCAATTGGCCGATCACGCGGATTACACATCCACTCTGGCGACTCTTCGACAATTGGATTTGCCGGATGATCGCCGAAGCGAGCTTCTCGTTCACTTGGGCGAGTTGTTTGCTTCAGCGGACAAACATCGGGAAGCTGCAGAAGAATTCGCAGCAGCGCTCAAAATGCGGAATGGAGCGGATTCAACGCTCACCTACAATCTGGCCGTAGAGGAGTATGCTGACGGCGAATACCAGCAAGCGCTCGCGATTGCGCAGTCATTACGGCAAAAGACACAATCTGCTGAGGTTGAAGATCTGGCCGCCGATATCGAGGAGCAAAGCGCGAATGCCTCTGCAGCGATTCGCGATCACCAAAATGCAATCGCACTTGCGCCGGACGAAGAACGCTACCGCCTGTCGCTAGGTGCGGCCCTGTTACGGTATGGCGATTACAAAGGCGCAGCTGATGTGTTCCAACAATCGGTCGGGTTGTTCCCCAGTTCGGTAAGAAGCTATGTTGGGCTTGGTCTGGCCGACTACCTAGTCGAGAAGTATGACGACAGCGTGGCTGCATTTCTCCACGCAGCCGAACTGGACGGTGGCTCGGGTCGGGTTCTAGGATATCTCGGCGCCACTCAGATGGACAGCGCAGCCGGCCCATCCTCTGCGGCAGTGAATTTCATCTGCAATCGTGCGGAATCGGGTTCCGAAGACTCCGTCGCAATGGCCTGGTGCGGGGCTCTGCTGTTCCGAAAAGCTTATCTGTCGGGGAACAGATCGGCTATGGTTGAAGTGATTCCTCGCCTGCGCACTGCATTAAAGCTCGCTCCGAGTGACCCTGTAGCAAATTGCTCCTTAGGGCGCGCGCTTGCCTGGATCCAGCGATCTGCTGCAGCGCGCTCTTTCCTGGAGAACTGCGTTCGGCTACGACCCGACTCTACCGAAGATCATTATCACTTGGGCGAGGTTTATCGCTCACTGGGGCTGAGGCACAAGGCTGAGGAACAAGCAGCCGTAATCACCAAGATCAACGCAGCCCGGGATGAGAAGGCAGCGATGGCGCAGAAATTCACCAGCGAAATGACTACGGTCCGGCAAGCCGCTGGCAAATAATTGGCTTATTGAAATGCGTACGCTCAAAAAATGGCATCCCGTTATACGGACGAATGACTGGAAAACTGCTCAGTTGATGTAGGATACTTCGCGACGCGACCGGCAGCAAGAATTTGAACTGGATGCGAGCCTCGCGCCCGGACCGAACACAATTTCTCTTACATGTCCTTCGCGCTGAATTGGATTGATTGGTGTGTCTGTTTACTGGTTTTGGGCGCCAGCGTCTCCACAGGTCTGTACCTCGCCATTCGCAAAAGAGCGTCCGTAGATAGTGCACATTTTTTCTTAGCAGACCGCAGTCTTTCATGGCCCCTCGTCGGGGCATCGTTATTTGCCACCAACATCGGAGCGGAACACCTGGTGGGGCTCTCTGGCGATTCCTATCGTTACGGTCTGGCAGCGGGTACAGTCGAGCTCACGACCTGCATTACGGTTGGCTTTGCTGCGGCGTTTCTATACCCCTTTTATATTCGAAACCGCGTCTTTACTACGCCCGAATTCCTCGAAACTCGTTATCATCCCGCGGCGCGAGCATTGTTCTCCGGCCTGATGCTGTTGATTTCGATCACCACCAAGATGGCCTTCCATCTTTATGCCGGCGCGCTTGTGTTGCGCAGCCTTGTCGGCTGGGATGTGATGACCGTGGTCTGGATCATGGGCGCAGTGGCCGCGTGCGTCACGATCATCGGCGGGTTCACAGCGATTGCGTATACCGATTCCTTTCAGACCGGGATCATTATTTTCGGCTGTAGCCTGATGGCAATCATAGGACTGCACAAAGTTGGTGGATGGCACGACCTTGTTGCCCGAGTCCCGCAGGCGATGCACATTGCTAAACCTTACGACGATCCGAACTACCCATTCCTGGGCGTGATTCTCTCTGCCTTCTACAGCGGTACTTTTTATTGGGGAGTTGATCAGGTCAATGTGCAACGCGTGCTCGGCGCCCGCGATATAGACCAGGCACGCTGGGGCGGAATGTTCACGACTGCTCTGAAGCTTTTCCCGGTGTTTATCTTCGCGCTTCCGGGAGTAATTGCTCTGGCGTTATTTCCCGGCAGGGAAAGCAAGACAACGTTCGTGACGCTGCTGAACGAACTGCTCCCGACCGGGATCAGAGGGATGGTACTCGCAGCGCTTTTGGCGTCTTTGATCTCATCGACTCTTTCCGTTATGAACTCCGTTTCAACGCTCGCCGTGCGGGACTTTATCTTGCATTTTCGCCCCCGTACCAGTGAACGCGCACAAGTTTTGCTTGGGAGAGTGGTGATCGTCATCGCTACTCTACTCGGTGTAATGGCAGCCTATGCGGTCTACAAAACGCCGGATGGGCTCTATAAGTACCTGCAGACTATTTCGATTTATCTCACCATGCCGGTTGCGCCGGCGATCATATTCGGAATCCTTAGCAAACGTGTGACCGCTAAGGGCGCGCTCGCATCGGTCATCGTCGGATGCGTCCTGGCTGCATTATTCGTAATCGACCAGCTAATGGGGCGGACGCATGGCACGCAGTTGTTTCCTTGGCTGCACACGAAGCTGACGCTCAACTACACGTATCGGGGACTATGGGGAACGATTATTACCGTGATTGTTTTATTTGCGGTCTCCTCTTTCACAAAGAAAACTGATGCCGCGAAACTGGAAAAACTTACCGTGACTTGGAGAGGTGTGCGGGAACGATTTCGCGGCATTTGCGATTGGAGACTTCAGCTTGCAGTGCTATCTGCGATTACCGTCCTGCTTTATTGGTTCGTTTGGTAGTCAGTGGCCTCTCATGAGCGGCGAATGAACGCTGAATGAAGACTACGGAAAAAATGAGCTATGCAGTTGTCGGGTTGGGGAGCATCTCGCAAACGGCCGTACTGCCGGCGTTCGCAAATAGCAGGCAGGCGAAATTGGTTGCGCTCGTGACCGGGGACAAAGCAAAGGGCGAGAAACTTTCAAGGCGGTTTGCGACGAAGCAGGTTTTCGATTACGCAGATTTCGACAACTGCGTTTCGAATCCTGAGGTGGAAGCGGTCTATATTGCGACACCGCCGGGGGAGCATGAACAATTTGCAGTCGCCGCCGCGAAGGCGGGAAAGCACGTTCTGTGTGAAAAGCCGTTAGCGGCTAGCGTGCAACAGGCACGCAACATGGTCGAGGCGTGTCGGCGAAACAACGTTAAGTTTATGACTGCTTACCGGAAGTATCTGGAGCCGGCCAGCGTCATGCTGAAGAACATCATCCGCAAGGGAAAACTTGGACGGATCGACATCATTCACACGCTCTTCACAGAGCTGCGCAGGTTCGGCGACAATTCACCGTCATGGCTTTTTTCAAAAGAGCTGAGTGGTGGAGGGCCATTGACAGATCTGGGAGTCTATTGTGTGAATACCAGTCGCTGGCTCGTTGATGAAGATCCGGTAGCTGCAAGCGCTGTCAATTGGGCGCGGGATCCGAGACGCTACAGTGAGGTGGAGCAAGGAATAGCATTCCGGCTCGATTTCAAAAGCGGGTTGCTTCTGCAAGGAACTACGGCCTACAGCGCGGGGTTTTCGTCGTTCATCCACATACATGGGGAAAAAGGTTGGGCGGAACTTGCCCCTGCGTTCGCCTTCGAAGAAGAACGCCGCATCAGCGGAAGGATTTCAGGGCGCTGGTTTGCGAAGACGTTCAAACCAATCGACGAATTCGCCCTGGAGTTGGACTACTTTGCAGATTGTATTCGCAAGAATGCTGACCCGGAGCCCAGTGGGGAGCAAGGTCTGCGCGATATGATCATCATTGACGCAATTTATGATTCGGCGCGAAACGGCCGCACGGTTCCGATCCGTTATTGATAGCCGCGAAAGACCTTCAACTAGCGCAACTCATGATTCACTAAAGTCGATCATTACCGGCTGACCAAGCTCTCGTGTCTTCATGATCACGTAAAAGATTCCAGCGGCGCACCAAGCCGCTCCCACCATCAGGGTCGAGGTTTGCAATCCGAGAAAAATAATCAGGCAGAAAAGGAAGCCGAGACCGGGTACGACAATGTCAAAGAGCAAATTTCTTTTTGCTGTCGTCGGTGTAAACCCAAAGTGCCGGAGCGCAGCGAGGTTCACAGCCATAAAAGCCATCAGCGCGCCGAAATTAAGAATCTCAACCGATCGCTCCCATTGCATGGTGAGGGTTCCCACATACGCGACAATGCCCACAATCGCCACATTGTAAGTTGGGTTGCCGCGCTGGGCATTTAGATGTCCGAAAATTTTCGCCGGCAGAACGTTGTCTCGACCCATTCCGTAGAGCAGCCTGACGGCGCCGAGCAATCCAGCCAGACCACATGCCAGGCTCGACACCAGCAGAACGACACCAAAGCCCACAAACAGTTGATTGCCGCCGACTACGCGCGCGACATCCATGAACGCCGTTTCGGGATTAGCAAGCGTGCTGTAGTCTGGCCACACCCGCACCGCCAGAAAGACCTGGAATGCCGCGAACAATCCTGTGAATACGCAGACTAGCACTGACGCGAGCAACACGTTGCGCCTGGGATTCTCGACTTCTTCCGCCAGAATACTGACGCCGTCAAAGCCGATATAGGTCGTGGCTGCCAACGCAGTCCCGGCAGCGATTGCGCGGACACTGAAAGTTCGTGAATCGTAAAACGGCTGCGTGGAGATGAAGCCGCCCCAATGCTGATGTTGAAAGATGTACCAAACGGCTTCCGCCAAGAAGGCGATCATCACCAGTGACATGAAGGCAAGAAGAATTTCATTCGCGCGCGCGGTGGTGCGAATTCCGAACCAGCACAGCAGGGTCATGAAACTGACGGCAAGGGCAGACAATATTGCGAACGGAACATGAGGCACGAACCGTTGAATAGTCAGCGCGGCGTAGAGGCTGTTTTGCAGGGGCTGAAAAAGGTACTCCAGAAACATCGCCCAGCCGAGCACGAATCCAATCTGAGGAGTGAAGGCGCGGCTGACATAGGTATAAACGGAACCGGCAGACGGATAGACGGTTGCCATCCTACCGAAACTCACTGCGGTCGCGGTCATCGCCACCATCGCCGCAAGCAGGGTGATCACCGCGTGACCGCGGGACAAGACCTGCGCCTCGCCGAACATGGGTACGACTGCAATCGGCGAAGTGAGAATCACGCCGTAGTAGACGAGGTCCCACAGCCCGAGGACCCGTTTCAGCTTTGCGGGTTGTGCTGAGGGTGCAGAGTTTGGCTGAGACAGTTGCATATACTCTCGTAAGCCTACGATCTTGCCGGTTCCGCGAGCTAATCGAATAGCGAACAGTCTTCTTAAGTACGAAAAATACTTGACAATAAAGACTAATCAAAGGTATAAGGCTGAATCGTGGAATTATAACCGCTTAGATATTCCAACGAAAATAGAATTTTTGGCTGCTCAAACGCTGGTCTGCAAAATCGGGAGCGCCAGTGTTGCAAACGGTGCTTCTTCGGGGGGAGGCTCACGGTGAAATCCAACATTACGCGGTTCGCAATATCGAGATCCGTCTTGTCACGCACCCTACGTGTCCCGCTGACGAGATTTCAATTTCGCCGATTATTCATAGGAATTGCACTTCTTGTGACCGCGCTTTTGCTTCTTCCGAGCGCGATGGCCGATGTTACCGGGACGATTTCGGGTGTCGTGGAGGATTCGAGCGGAGCCATCCTGACCGATGCTCGCGTAGTAGCGACGAACCAGGAGACCGGCATTAAAATGACGGTCATCACGGATTCTAAGGGGTTTTACTCCTTTCCCGCGTTGCCGGTTGGGACGTACCGGGTGGAAGTAAGCAAGTCCGGATTCAAGACTTACATCCAGTCAGATCTTTTGCTGCGGGTGAATGACTCAATAAGGATTGATGCCGCTTTAAACGTCGGGGACGTGATGGAGCATGTGAGCGTAACTGCTGATGCGGTGCACGTGGAAACTACCAGCACGCAATTGGGCGAAGTCATCAGTGACCAGAAGATAGAAGCGGTTCCACTCAACGGCCGAAGCTACACAGATCTGTTGGCGTTGCAAGCCGGCGTTGTGCCGCAAACCTCAGGACTCTCGGGAGGAATGGGCGGCCAATTCACTTCTACAGGCTTTGGAATCCAGCCGGTGTCCGGAGAGCTCAGTGCCGGCAACCTTTCTGTGAATGGCATGCGGGAAGCCGCAAACGGATTCCTCTTAAATGGGGCTCCGGTTCAAGAAACCGCATTCTCCGGAACATCTGCAATTCCCAACCTGGATTCGATTCAGGAATTTCGAATTCTCACAAACAATGTGGACCCCGAGTATGGCAACTATGCGGGCGGGCAAATCAACGTCATCACCAAGTCGGGTACAAACTCCTGGCACGGCAGCGCCTTCGAATTTTTGCGCAATACCGCTCTCGATTCGAGGCCTTATTTCGCGCTTCCAACGCTGCCCAATCCCATATTTCGCCAGAACCAATTCGGAGGGACCTTCGGAGGGCCGGTCATTCACAACAAGGTGTTCTTCTTCGCCGATTACCAGGGCACGCGCATGGCCGAAGGGGCGACTAATACTCAACAGGTCGTTGTTCCCAGCGTTGCGGAACGCAATGGCGACTTCTCCGCTCTGACCAGCCAATTAACAGGTACGGTGCAAGGTTCGAACTGGGCAAGTCAACTCTCGAGTGCGCTTGGATATAGCGTCACTGCTGGTGAGAATTACTATACTGCTGGCTGCGCCAGTTCCTCGCAGTGCGTGTTCCCTAACGCGCAGATTCCGACTTCCGCGTTCTCCACGCCCTCAAAAAACCTGTTGAAATATATCCCGCTCCCAAATGGGGTTAATCTGAGTGGACAGCCAATCTACGGCAGCGGAAAAATTCCTACGACACTCGGCGACGACAAAGGAAGCGGTCGTCTCGACGCGAACACCGCCTTGGGCCTAATCTCCGGATATTATTTCTTCGACAACAACACTCTTTTCACTCCTAACCTGGTCGAACCAGGCTTCGGGACTGGTTCTTCGGGGCGTGACCAGGTGATCGACCTTGGCGACAGCAAGACTATTAGCAGCACCTCCGTCAACGAAGCTCGCCTAAGCTACACGCGCTTATACGAGGTTGTTAATGAGCCATTCGGCGGAATTGGTTCCGGCTTGCTTGCTCAACTCGGCTTCACGAATATAGTGCCATCGGTCCCTCAGTTTGCCGGTGTGCCGCAGATCGGCTTCAATACTTTCGGTATCGGCTCCGGAAGTTCCCCGCTTCCTATTATCGAAAATACCTACTCTGCTCTCGACAACTTCACGAAGATTATTGGCACGCACACGATGAAGTTTGGCGGCTTAGTTCGTTTCATCCAAATGACAGAGAAAAACCTGGGATCGAACGGCTCCTTCAATTTCAATGGGTCGGAAACCGGGATTGATTTTGCGGATTTCCTGATTGGCGCGCCCAACGGCTACTCGCAGGGCCAGGGCTTTCCCTCCGCAGGTCGCACTCATTATTTGGGATTCTATGGTCAGGACAGCTGGCGGGTTCGCCCAAACCTTACGCTTAACTACGGTCTGCGCTACGACATCAGCCGCCCGTGGTCTGAGTTGCACAACGAAATTGAAACCATAATTCCCGGTGAACAATCCCAAGTATTCCCCGGATCTCCCACTGGCTGGGTCTTTCCAGGCGATCCTCACGTGCCCAGTACTCTGGCTCCCACTCGGTGGGACAATCTTGCGCCGCGAATTGGCATCGCATATTCACCTTCCTCGCATACCGCGCTCGATAAAATTACCGGAGGTCCTGGCAATTTCAGTATTCGAGCGGCATACGGCAAGTTCTACACCAGCTTCGAAGGCGCAACTAACTTCAACGAAATCGGCGATGCTCCCTTCGGAGGCTTCTATGGCAGCCCGGCTCCTCCCGAATTTGCTAATCCATACGTAACCCGCAGCAACGGAGTTGATAACGGGCAGCGCTTCCCGATCGCTCCTCCGCCCTACAATATATCGCCGCAGCATCCCGATACCTCGATCAATTGGGCGAATTTCGTCTCTATCGGTAGTTCACCTGCGTTCTACTATAAAAATGCCACCCCTTATGCTGAGCAATACGACGTAGCGATTGACCGCCAGTTGCCTCAGAGCATGCTGCTCAGCATCGCCTACGTCGGCAGCCAGGGGCATCATTTGCTGTCGGCGATAGAATCAAACCCCGGCGACCCAGGACTCTGCCTGTTTCTGAGTAATCCCGCAAATCTCGCTGCTGGGCAAACTCCCTGCGGCCCGTTTGGCGAAAACAATGTTTACACAACCGCTGCCGGGCAAACGTTTTATGGCACCCGCCCAGCATTGATGGGACAGACCAATGGCACTCCAAATTTCAGCAGCGATTCCTGGTTCAAAACCATCGGTAATTCCGATTACAACTCTCTCCAAGTTACACTTCGCCGTTCCCGCGGCAGGCTCGATTTCCTTGCCGCGTACACATATTCGAAATCGATGGACAACGCATCGGGATACGGCGAAGGCGTGAATGTGGTTAATCCGAACCTGAAGGCGCTTTCCGCGTTCGATTCCACAAATAACTTCGTCGTGAGCCAAACCTATCAGTTGCCTATCGATGCCAAAGTCCGCAACCGACTTACTTCTGGTTGGGCAATCAGCAGCATTACTCACTTCGCAACTGGTTTACCGGTCACCCTGCTCGAAAACGACGACCGTTCCCTGCTCGGCACCAACGGCGGAGGTCCGATTCAGCTGGCTATCGACACTCCCGACCACACACCCGGACCATTGAATTTTGCGAATCCTCGCACCGCTAAGACCTATTTCAATACCTCCCTTTTCAGCTTCGAACCGCTCGGCCAGCTGGGTGATGCACCTCGCCGGTTCTTCCACGGGCCTGGCATCAACAATTGGGATATTACGCTGAGTAAAGATACCAGGCTAACCGAACGAACCAGCCTGCAATTCCGCGCTGATTTCTTCAATGCTTTTAATCACGCACAATTCAGCGGACCCGACGGCACTGTCAACGATTCGTCATTTGGTGAGATAGGTTCCGTTAACTCTACAAACCCGGCTCGCATCATGCAGTTCGCTTTGAAGCTGCAATTTTGATCGCATGAGCTCGCACGTAGAGCTCGCTTTGTATGAATGACAGTGATTCTCTCATCCATTCCCGGAAGTTATCGTCTAGTGAGGGCGGTGAACTTCTGCACTTGCCCCGCGACAAGGCGCGCTGGGAGTGGATGAGTTTTTTTGTTCGCCGTTTGCTGCCAAACGAGCGCTATGACACGAGAACAGAGAATGAGGAAGCCGCGTTTGTTCTTCTTGCAGGCACATGCCGAGCCGACTGGGGTTCTGGCACATTCAACTTGGGAAAACGAAAAAATGTCTTCGACGGCCTTCCTTATACTGTTTACCTCCCGGCCGGAAGTAATCTATCGTTGATCGCGGAAACACCCTGCGAAGTCGCCGAATGTCGGGTGCCGTCAACCGCGCGATTACAGCCGACGCTAATTACTCCTTCGGATGTCGCCAGCAGTCTTCGCGGCGGAGGCAACGCATCCCGCCAAATCGTCGACATCATGCCCGCGTCGTTTCCGGCCGATCGGCTGATGGTCGTTGAAGTTTATACGCCGGGTGGAAACTGGTCGAGCTATCCGCCTCACAAACACGACGTGCACAATCCGCCCGACGAGGTTGACCTCGACGAGATTTACTATTACCGAATTCGCCAACGCGAAGGATTTGCGCTTCAACATCTTTATTCCGATGAAAACCCATCCGGGCGAACGATTCAGGCACAAGACGGCGATGCGGTTCTGGTGCGCAATGGTTTCCACCCGGTAGTTGCGGGTCCCGGCTATGATGTTTATTACTTAAATTTTCTTGCGGGGTCATCGAGGGAGATGGCAGTCACCGAGGATTCGCGCCACGCCTGGATTCGCTCCACCTGGAAGGAAATGGACCCGCGCTTGCCATTGGTAAAAGGTTGAATGAAAATCCGCCTCACCACCGCCCAGGCCATCATTCGCTTTCTGAAAAACCAGTACACCGAGCGTGACGGGCAGCAATTCCGGCTTTTTGAAGGCTGCCTGGGAATTTTCGGCCATGGCAATGTCGCAGGCATCGGACAAGCCCTCGAGCAGGATGCCGAACTCCCCTACTATCTATTTCGCAATGAGCAGGCTATGGTCCACACAGCCGCGGCGTTCGCGCGGATGAGCAACCGCCTGCGTACGCTTGCCTGCACCACATCGATCGGACCCGGCGCAACGAACATGGTGACCGGCGCGGCTCTCGCAACTATAAATCGCTTGCCGGTGCTTTTACTTCCTGGCGATATTTTCTCGAAGCGAATCGTCGCGCCGGTTCTTCAGCAACTCGAATCCGCAACGAGCCAGGATGTTTCAGTCAATGACTGCTTTAAGCCTATAGCGCGATACTGGGACCGGATCGAGCGTCCTGAGCAGATTCTTACGGCATTGCCGGCGGCGATACGAGTTTTGACGTCACCCGCCGAAACCGGCGCCGTCGTTCTTTCTTTGCCGCAAGACACTCAGGCGGAAGCTTTCGATTATCCG
>DATIYR010000298.1:0-18978 GCA_035517535.1 Terriglobales bacterium | reverse complement strand
GCGTTCCATACATGGGGTCGATATTTTCGTAATCGGAAACGTCGTAACCGAAATCCACCTGCGGCGAGGGATAACACGGCGTAATCCAGACCGCGTCAACCCCGAGGTTTTTCAAATAATCCAGCTTCGACGCGATTCCGTCCAGATCGCCAACGCCATCATTATTACTATCGGCGAAACTCCGCGGATAAATTTCATAAAAAACCGCGTGCTGCCACCACTCGTGGCCCTCGGCATCGACAGGTTTAACTTGTGCTTTTGCTTTCGGCAGGACCATGGTTCCAAGAAGAATTGTCAGGAAGCACAACAGGCTGGATTTGAGAAAAGTTTTGCCTCGTCGAATGCGGTTGCGCATTTGCGCATTAACCTCCGGGGAATGACCTCACGTTCAGCTTACGATTTCGTGCTCTCGCGAAACTGTGATTGTCTCATGAATAGTGCCGGAGGCGCGCACTCGCGTTCTCGATCAGGAGCGTGGATTCCGATCCATAGTTTTCCCCGATTTCGAGCGATGTTATTATGTTGTGGACAGTTCCCGCACCGCTACACTCCTCAGTAGCTCAATGGCAGAGCATCCGGCTGTTAACCGGAGGGTTGTAGGTTCGAGTCCTACCTGAGGAGCCATTCCTTTCTGCCCCACGGATTGATTGAGGGCTGCGCCGTTCCTCGTTGATCGCTCTCCTCAGGGTACCACCCACTCTGTATGTTGTATCCTCTGGAGACCGGATGCCTCGACAAGCAATTTCGTTTGTCGCCCTGATTTTCTGCGCGCTCGCGATTCCTTTACGTGCGCAAACGCCCGACACCGCGAGCATTCACGGCTTGATTACGGACCAGAGCCACGCCTCGATTGCCGGAGCCAAGGTAACCGCGACGAACAATTCGAGCGGACTGCATTGGACGACGCAGACGAACGGGTCGGGGCGTTTCTCACTTGGTGGGCTCCCGGTTACGGGGAACTACGACGTGGTGGCACACAAAGATGGATTCGCAGACGCAAAGATTTCCGATTTGACTTTGATTGGTGGAACCACGGCCGACGCGGACCTCCAAATGGCGATCCCAGGCGCGCGAGAGCGAGTAATCGTGACCGGAGTCGTTGGAGAAGTGCGAACGGATGAGCCGCAACTGGGAGATCTCCTGAGCAAGCAGCACATGCAGGAGACTCCGCTCTACAACGAACGGATTACCTACCTGCCGTTGCTCGATGCCGCGAACCGTCCCGCGATCAACCAGGGAGACGTCTTCATGAACGAAGACCTCTTCACCACCAACGGCACAGGCCGCCGCCAGCAGTGGTTTGAAGTAGACGGCGTGAATGGCGTGGACATGTGGGGCCGGCAGACAATTTTCTCGAATGTGCCGCTCGACGCGGTTCAGGAAATGACCGTCCTGACAAACGCGTTTTCGGCGGAGTACGGGTTCACAGCTGGAAGCGTGGTGAACATTGTGACCGAGAGCGGCGGTAACCAGTTTCACGGCGATGTTTACGGCCTGTTTCGACCTTCGGCCCCGGAGGCGAAACTTTCCGGCTTCAATTCACAAACTGCCACGAGCGGCAACGACATTACAAATGACACTCTGGCGCAACCCGGGTTGGGTTTGACCGGGCCGATCGGCGGCAGTGGACGCACGCATTTTTCAACCGAGTTTCAATACACCTGGCAAAATCGCGCATCTCCCGTAACCTCGTTGATCGCGCCCGGAAACTTCATTGGCCATTACCGCGGCTGGCTGGGATTCATTCGGCTCGATCAACAAATCAATCAGCAGAACAATCTTTTTTTTCGCAGCGATGTGGACAGTTTTTTCGACACGAATCCTAACGGCATCGTTGGCGGAGCGAATCTTCCAACCGTGGACCGCATTTTCAAGCGGCGCACCTATACGGAAGAGTTGGGAGAAACGGCAGTGCTCAGTCCGACGCTGCTGAACAACGTTCGGGCGCAGTTTCAGTTGGCATCGCCGATAACCGAATTCGACCCCGTGATCGACGGGACCGAATCTTCCGTGCCCATTCCGAGCGTTGGCACTTTTGCAAGCGGAACTTCGCAATCGGCGCTGTTATTGAACCGGCAGTACGAGTTCAATGACACGCTCGCTTCAGTCCACAGTCGCAATAGTATTCGCTTCGGTGGGGATGTGATTCACGCTCACAACGGCGGAGACAGCAAGGAATTCGGCGGGCCGATTTACCTGGGCGAATTCAAGTACAACACCTGTACGCAATCGCTGGCACAGTGCGAGAGTCCCGCATTCCTCGACAACATCGCCAACGTGCAAAGCTACACACAGAGTTTTGGCAACGCCGCCTACACCGTGGATGACACGCTGTGGGCGCTCTTCGTTCAGGATGACTACCGCCTGCGCCAGGACTTGACGATCAACTTGGGTCTGCGTTACGAGCGGCAAACCTTCACCGATTCAACCAAAGATTTCGCACCGCGCGTCGGCTTCGCGTACAACTTCCATGGAGATGGCAGGACAGTGATACGCGGTGGTTTCGGAATTTACTATTCGCAGATCGTGGATAACTCCGAAGCCAATTATGCACTCACAGGGCCAACGGGCGTCTTTAATTACACAGCGACGCCGGGGCAGGTCGGTTTCCCAGCGGCGGTTTCGGATGCGCCCTTGCCGGCATTTCCAGCAGGCGCGCTGGTACCGCTTCGCAGTCTTTACATCCGGCCCGGCGAGAGCGCGTACCTGAATCAGTTTTTCCCTGCATCGCTGTTGAACGGTTACCCGAACGTTTTGCTGAATCCGTATACCGAGCAGTGGACGATGGGCGTCGAGCGCGAACTTGCGCCCGGCTGGGTTTTGAGCGCGGATTATCTCGGCTCGCACACTATCAAGATCAATCGCCCTCTCGACGTTGATCCGCCAGCGCCTTTTATTCGCACGGCGCAAGGCCAGTTCCGGGGAGCGGCTTTGAATAGTTCGGGAGTCGAGCAGTGCGTTCCGAATGCAGCGATCGGAAACACGGCAAAGACATCGCTGGCTGCATGCGCTTCGAACGCGGCGAACGCCACGCGCCCGCTCTGGATATATGACGCAACAAACGGAATTACTCCGGCGTACAGCACCATCCAAAGCGACGTGAATGACGGCGTCGCGTACTACAACGCACTCGACGTGGACCTGAGCCGGCGCTTCAGCCACGGAATCACTATTCTGGCAAGCTATACCTGGTCGCATGCGATCGACAATGTCGATCCGGATATTCCCAGCCAGAACCCGAACGATCCGAACTTTCCGGGAAGAGAGGAAATCGGGAATGCGATTTTCGATCAGCGGAACCGGTTCGTACTGAGCGGCGTTTATGAGGCGCCATTGAAGATTCAACTGGGAGGCGTTGCGACGCTGGCCTCAGGTTTGCCCTACAACTACGTGACGGGAACGACGAACAGCGGAGACGTGGGAGGCACTACAGACCGCCCCGTGATCAACGGCATGGTCGTGCCACGCAACGCCGGCCGTGGAGGACCGATTTACGATATCGCTCCGTTTATTGAGCGGCCGTTCGCGCTGCATGGCGAGCGGGTACAGCTCGATTTGCGGGCGGAAGCATTCAACGTGCTCAACCATGCGAATTTTGTCGGCTACAGCGGAACTTATGGCAACAATCCAACCGCTCCGGTGGGATTTGGCTCGCCGCTCGCGGGCATCACCAACCAGCTTCCTGCGCGCGAGTTTCAGTTTCTGGTAAGGCTGATATTTTGATTCGCCATTCTGTTCGGTTTCGCGAATAAATCACTACTTCCGCGTAAGCCGAAACTCGATCATCATGCGCTCGTTGCCCTTGTCATCGATAAGATAATGGCGATGGAGCAGAACGCGGCCGTTATCCTCAAGGTGTGCGCGCGCCACGGTCTTGCGCCCGGGATCATCGGGATCGAGAGCTGTGGACCATAGGACGATGTTCTTGCCGTCAAATGTGCCGTCGCTTTGGCGAATGGACATAGTCGTCTGCCGCGAGTCGAACCAGACGGTGGTGAACCGGTTTGTTTTGGAATCGAAGCCAGAGATTCCAGTGCCGGTGGATTTCGTTCCATCCGCATTGAAGAAGGTAAAATCGGACTCGAGAAATTTGCCGTCCTGGATCATGTACTGCTTGCATGTGCCTTTGGTCACGATTGGGTTTCCGTTTCGCGGAAAAAATGTTTTAACAACGTCCCAATCGCCGGCAAATTGCGCCAGCAGCTTCTGACCGGCGCCCGGGGCGTTCCCCGGCTCGTACTGGTTATGCGTTTGCTGCGCGACTGCCCCGGTAGCAATCAGCAGCGTCGCGATGATCCATTTCCATTTCGTCATGGCACGTGATGATAAGCGAAAATCGCAAGCCTTGCACACCTGAAGAGGACTATTCGTATACCGCAGAGATTGCAACATCTCCCGTCCCGGTTACCAGATCAGCTTCAACCCAAACTGAACCTGACGCGAGCTTGACGACGTACTGATAATTGCTGCTGCTGTGCCAGAGGTCTTTGTCGTCGTGCCTGAAGAGGTAAACGTAATCAGATTTGGCGTGTTTAAATTTGCGCGATTCAGCAGATTGAAAATCTCCGCCCGGAATTGCAGCGCCAGCCGCTCATGCAACGTTGTTGTTTTAAACGCTGAAAAATCCCAGGTCGCCAGACCGGGGCCGATCAAAGTATCCCGGCCCAGGTTCCCGTAGAAGCCACTATTAGGAGGCGGCGCCAAAAATGCATTTGGATTGAACCACTGCGACGGTCTGCCCAGGATCACGGGTCCCGAAAAATCCGGGTTCACAAACGGCCGCACCGGATTTCGTGTGTCGCCGTTATTAGACGGGTTGTAGCTGAGTTGCGGCGTGAACGGAAATCCGGATTGAACGGTTACGATGCTGTTTACTGACCATCCACTCACGAGCGCGTCGGCCCAACCCTCTACATTATTCGCGAGGGCCTGACCCTTCCCAACCGGCAACGTGTAAACCGCATTGATGGCGGCCGCGTTCTGCACGTCGTAGGTCGCCAGGCCATAATCAGCGCGCAAGTTGAAGGGATTCGATACCAATCCCGGAGCATTCGCCGCAGCGGTCGCGTTCAGCGAGTCGCCATCGTCCAGGGCCTTTGACCAGGTATAGACGCCACGCAACGAAAAACCATGCCTGAAGCGTCGATTCGCATCGACTTGCAACGCATTGTAATTGCTCGTGCCCAAAGAGAACCACGTCCAGGTGTTGGCGAGCGCGGGATTCGCCCTGACATTGGTCGGAACGTAATATGTCCCCGCCGGAACTGGCGAGCCAGCCAGTGGCGCTGGGAAAGTAGCGGGATACGTCGCCGGACAAGGCGATGCTGGACAAATGACCGGGAACGGCTCGTTCGCGTCGACGCCAATCATTTCGTGATATCCGTGGCTCCCGACATAGCCCACCGTCAACGACATATCTGGAGTAATTTCCTGCTCCACTCTTAATGACCATGAAATCAAGGTCGGCGTGTTCATGTCCGGCTGAATTCCGCCGGGAACCAGCTTTGCGCCGGTTGGCGGAGCAACAGAAGGATTGATCGGCAATGAGGAAACCGGAAATGGTGCGGTAGCGCTCCCGACGCTATAGCTTGGATTGAACGGCGCGTTCTGGTCGGTGCGATACCCAAGTGCATCTTGAAGATCGCTATATATCCCAAAACCCGCGCGGAACACGGTTTTTTCGCTGAACGGGCTCCAGGCTAGTCCGATTCGCGGCTCCGGAAGAAATTTTGCGTTGTTGATAGTAAACAGCGAATCTCCAACATGTGGAGTGGTTGAAACGATTCCACTGGTGAAGGTGTAGTTTGCGGCACGGCCGTGCGCTTCGTTCCATCCGGTGGTGAATTCGTCGCGGAAGCCAAGCGAAAGAGTCATTCGCGGAAATACGCGAATCGTATCTTCCGCATACCACGCACCAAAAAGCGAACGCCAGTTCATCTCGGTTGGCGAAGGGTCCCAAAGAAAACTGGTCATGTTTCCCAAAAGAAAATTTGCCAGGCTCGAGAATGTCGCCTGGCCATACTGGCTCAGTGCAAGGGTTTCATTCGATTGAAAGGGCTGGAACCACGCGCCAAACATCAGTTGATGGCGTCCGCGCGTCAGCGCCACGCGATCTTCAAATGTATACAGATTGCGGGCGACACGAAGATTGCTTCCGTTATTGCTGCCGGCAAGTCCGATCGCGGCCTGTGGGTTCGATGCCGCGCTCCCGCCTACCACCGCCGCGCCGACCGGATCTCCGCTCAGAAAGCCGGAAACACCTGCCGCCGGCGTTCCGGGCGTGGGTTCGCCCGTAAAGAAATACCCCGCACGCGAATAACCCACCCGCGCTACGTTCACCGCGGAACCTGAGAAAGAATGTGCTTCATCAAGGCTAAAAACTTGTTCCCTCAAGGTCATGATATCCGAGCTATAGGGATCAGCGACGGTTTCGGTGAAGTCATCTCCATCATCGATCGTGTAAACCGCGGATAACGAATCTCGCGATGAAACATTGTGGTCGAGTCTCAGGGTTCCGAAATCCTCGCGAATCGTCTGCAAAGGACTACTCGCGTACTCCGCGATTCCGCACGCTGGATCGCACGCCTCGGTTGGCGATTGCGGCCACAGATTCAACAAAGGCTGAACTGCCGGAACGGCGCTGGCGCGCGAAGCATTGTCCGGAACAAAAGCCACTGAGGTCTGGTGCAAGTTCTGCCGCAGTCCTTCGTAATTTCCAAATATGAATGTTTTGTCAGTCTGAATGGGACCGCCGAGGGCCACTCCGAATTGGTTCCTCTGGAATGGCGGCGCGGAGCCTTTATCGAAATAATTAGGCGCATCCAGCGCATTATTTCGCAGAAATTCGTACACGCTGCCATGCAGTTCGTTAGTCCCAGATTGCGTGACGATGTTCACTTGCCCGCCCGGGTGCTTACCATACTCAGGGCCGTATGTGTCGCGCAGAACATTGAATTCCCGGACCGCGTCCACCCCGAGCAACTGCCCGCTGGTGCCGCCCGGCTGCATGTTGTTCTCCGCCGCTCCAGTGAACTCGATGCCGTTTAGCAAGAAGAGATTTTGCTGCGGGCGATTTCCAGAGACGGAAAAATCGTTGCCCGTCGTCGAATTCGAAATGCCAATGCCGCCCGTCTTTTCCCAGGTAAAGTTCACGACGCCGGGATTCAACGTTAACAGCAGGTCGTAGCTGCGCCCATTCAGGGGCAAGTCGTTGATCTGCGTTTCTCCCACCAGACCCGAGATGTCCTGCGTGGTCACATTCACGATCGGGACATCTTCATCCACCTTCACTTCCTCAGTCACTTTTCCCACTCGAAGACTTAGGTCGGCGCTTGCATCCTGCCCGACTGCCAGCCGAATGCCCGATCTCACGGCTTCTGCAAACCCCTGCTTGGCCACTCTGATTTCATATAGTCCTACCGGCAACGCAAAAAAGCGGTAACGACCGCCTTGGTCCGTTAACGAAGTTCGTGCGAGTCCGGTATCGAGACTCTTCACCGTGACTTTGGCGCCAGTGACTGCGGCTCCGGATTGGTCCGCGATTATTCCCGACAGGTCCGCAGAGACTTGAGCCGCAAAACATGGCATGCAAAAGCAGAAAGCAATCAACGTCAGGATAAGAAGAGAGGATAAATTCGGTTTTTTCGCGCGGCCGAAAAAAACTAATTCGGCCGGAGCCAGCCACAATCCACGTGCAATGCTACGCATTCTTTCTCTCCACAGAGATCATTCAGGAAGCTTGAGACAGAAGTGTATATTAGCGATTGATTATTAGTCGAATACGATATGAATGTACGCGAGTTTAGCGCCAGTTTTTGGTAGCGGCAGATGAATCGCGGTTCTCGTTTGACCATCGCGGGTTTTGCGCGGTAGGATTCGCTTCCACATGGCCCGGAACCGCAATCCTCAACCTTCTGACCCACAAAGGGAAGAAATGCTGAAACCCCGCGAGGCAGCCCTGGAGCTTCGCATCAGCTTTCCAACCATCAAACAATGGATTTACAAACACAAGATTCGCACCGTCCAGACCGCTGGTGGACATCACCGTATTCCCCAGAGCGAAGTGGACCGGCTGCTGTATCGAACAAGGGCGAAGACGGCGCCCGAGCGAGCGCTTGTAATGCGTCGTCTCAGCGGCAGAAATCAGTTAGTGGGAAGGGTTGAAAGCGTGCGGATCAGTGGCCTTATGGCAGAAATAGTGCTTTCGATCGGCGAACAGCAGATCACATCGATCATCACCGCACGATCCGCACGGGAAATGAACCTTAAACCGGGGCAGACCGCGGCGGCTCTCATCAAGTCTACGGAAGTCATGATTCTCCGAGTGTGACGTGAGCTGGCAATCCGCGAGTTAATTTTCTGAACTGCGTCATCCTAGGATTGGTGGACAAATTCCTTAGCTCGGGTGCTGCTGCAACGATCCAGCCTGATGAATCACCATTCAGGATAGAGGTTCCGCTCTAGGACGGTTCCGGAAAGCCCGCATTTGGAGCGGCTTTTGGAGCTCGTCTTTGGCATGGAATTCCGTTGCTTTGGAACTGGCCACGTGTCAAATAGGCGGCTGAGCTCCTGATGAACTGGTATATACTGGCCGCGTCAATTCGCGCTTTTCACGGGCATTCCAATGGCAAGTCATCCTAAGCCTGTTCCGAAGGGCAGCGGATTGTCTGACCCTGCGGCGCCGGATGGCCACGACCCAGCCGCGCTGCTTACCCCCCCAGTGTCGGGCACTCCTCCGACCTCAGCCGACGCTCCTACTATCGTCGACTCGAATCCTGCTGGGGCCGCAAGTTCTCCCGGGATTGACCGCCGGAACGCTTCTGATCTCCCTACCTCGGTCGATGCGTCGCCCGCCCAGACACTTGCCGGTGAGATTTCGTCGATACAACGAATTCTTTCGCCGGGAATGCTGTTAGGCCGGCGCTACGAGATTGTCTCCGTGTTGGGGCGCGGCGGAATGGGGGCAGTCTACAAAGCGAAGGATCGCGAACTGAACCGCATGGTCGCGCTCAAAGTCATCCGGCCGGAATTGGCGCAGAACCTCGGCATCATCGAGCGCTTCAAGCAGGAACTGTTACTGGCCCAACAGGTCACGCACCGAAACGTTATCCGTATTTATGATTTGGGGGAAGCCGACGGATTGAAGTTCATCACCATGGAATTCGTCGACGGCGAAGACCTTCGGACTCTACTCTCGCAAAAAGGGAAGCTAACGCCGGCAGAAGCCGTGGATGTTATTCAGCAGGTCTGTCGGGGATTGGACGCGGCGCACATTGTAGGAGTGATTCACCGTGATCTCAAGCCGCAAAACGTCATGTGCGAGAAGAGCGGCCGGGTTCTGGTGATGGATTTCGGCCTGGCTCGGAGCGTGGCGTCGGATGGACTGACCAACACCGGGGCGCTGGTGGGGACGATGGACTACATGTCGCCCGAGCAGGCGCTCGCTCAAAGCCTGGATCAGCGCTCAGACCTGTACACCCTGGGATTGATCTTCTACGAGCTGCTCACCGGCAAAATGCCTTTCGCGGCAGAAAGCGCCGTCGCGAGTCTGATCAAGCGTACCCAGGAACGGGTTATCCCGGTTTGCGAAATTGACCGCGAGATCCCCCGCACCCTGAGCGATATCGTCAGCAAATGCCTGGAGCGCGATGTGCGGGTTCGCTATCAGAGCGCTGCCGACTTGTTCAGCGATCTAGAGGGGTGGCAAGGCAAGCGCGCCGGAGCGGCCCTGAGTTTTCATCCCAGAGTTGGACCTTGGGCCCGCACGCTGCCATGGCCTTGGATGGCCGCTGGCACCACGATTATTGTGCTGGCGGCGATTGCCTGGACCTGGCGCCAGAACGTGCTGTCCGCGCCGGCTAAGCAGGGTGTTAATTCCGCTCCGCAAGTCTCGCTGGCCATTCTGCCCTTCCGCAATGCGTCTGGGGACAGCAGCCTCGATTGGCTTGGGGCGAGCATATCCGAGATGTTGAGCACCGACGTTGGCCAGTCGGCCAAGCTCCGCACCGTTTCCCAGGACCGTTTGCACCAGGTGCTCGCGGACCTTCGCATCACACCGGATGCTTCGATAGAACCGGCGACCCTGCACCGAGTGGCGGAGTTCAGCAACGCGGACACCATTGTCTCCGGACAATACGCGAAATTCGGAAACCAGATCCGCATTGATGCACGGCTTCAGGACCTGAAGCACGATCGCAACATTCCGATCAAAATCGAAGGACTCGATGAAAAGGATATCCCCGGCGCAGTCGACCGGCTGGCAGCCCTGATCCGCGACAACCTTTCGTTTTCGCGGGATGTTATTAAGGAGCTCAAGGCCAGTTCTTTTGCACCTAGCTCTCACTCGGTAACGGCGCTCCGGGAGTTCAACCAAGGCGTCCAATCGCTGCGGGATGGAAAAAATCTCGAAGCCGTAGGGTCGTTTCAGTCTGCAGTGAAAGAAGACCCTGAGTTTGCCCTGGGTTATTCGAAGCTCGCCGAGGCCGATTCGGCGCTAGGATACGACGGTGACGCCGAGCAGGCTTCAAGGAAAGCAGTCGAACTCAGCCAGTCATTGCCCCTCGCGGAAAAGTATTTAATCGAGGCCACGCATGCCCGCGTAATCAAAGATGACAAAAAAGCCATTGAAGCATTCGAGAATCTGTCCACGACAATGCCCGGGGACGCCGATATTAAATCAGCATTGGCCAGCTTGCAGACCGAAGTCGGTGCTTATGACAAGGCGCGCACTGAGCTAACGGAACTCCTGCAATCGGACCCGAAGAATACGAAGGCTTTGTGGCAGTTGGGCGTGGTTGAAATCATGAGCGGCAACCCGCAGGCCGCCCTGGATCCGCTGAACAAAGCTCTCTCGCTGACGGTCGAGACGGATAACCAGGAATCGAAGGCTCTGGTTCTGCAATCGATGGGCATTTCGTACAAGAGGATGAACAAGCCCGATGAGGCAATGCGCGATTTTCAGGATGCTATGGCCATCAATCGACGCCTGGGGTTAAAGCGCAACCTGGCGGGCAATCTCGTGGAAATGGCGATCATTGAGAACAACCAGGGAAAGTTCGATGTCGCCCTCGCCGATTACAACCAGGCCCTTCAACTTCAGCGCGAAATCGGCACGAAAAAGGAAGTTGGGGACACGCTCATCGACCAGAGCGTTGTTTATCAGGCCAAGGGCGATTATGCGAATGCCTTGCAGAACCTGAAAGAGTCCCTGCAGATTCAGCGCGACGCGGGCGACGAAAATTATCAGGCGCTGTGTCTGAATAATATAGGTGACGTTTACCTCGATGAGGGCGACTCCGATAATGCCCTTACTTACCTTCAGCAGGCGCTGCAATTGCGCGAGAAATTAAACCTACCCAGCGGCATTGCCGAAAGTTCGGCAAGCCTTGGGGAGGTTTATGTCGCTACTGGGCAATTCGATCAGGCGCTGACGGCATTCATGCGCTCTTTGGATCTCTGGCGCAAACTCGGCAACAGCCGGAATGCAGACGACGAGTCGCACGATATCGGCATGGTGTTCGAATATCAGGGCCGCCCCGGCGCTGCTGTGAACGCGTTGCAAGATGCGGTGAAAGGCTACCGCGCCCTAAACGACCAGAGCAGCGAAATGGTCGAACTGCTGAACGATCTCGCGGACGCTTTGGCGAAAGCAGGACGGGGCTCCGAGTCCGGGCCGCTGCTCGAGGAAGCACAGACACTGGCGCGCGCGTTGAAGAACGAAGGAGTGCAAGCCGAACTGCTTAACACCCGGGGCGATATTCAACTCTATAGTGGGGATTATCGTGCCGCTGGTAATTACTACGATCAAGCTCTGCGCACAGCGTCGCGGGGAACTGACCCGGACGAGGTCCTGATTTCGAAGCTTCACGTCGCAGAGATATCGCTAAAGACGGGACGTGCGAAATCTGCAATTCCGGAATTTCGCAACCTAATGCAACAAACGGAAAAGCGAAACCTGAAGTATCTCGCGCTCGAGAGCTCGGTGGATCTGGCGGAAGGCATGATCGAGATCAAAGACTACTCTCATGCCGAGCAGGAGTTACAACTCGATGCGACAACAGGTGAAAAACTCGGCGTGCGGGACCAGAATGCCCGCATTCACTACCTCCTGGGCAAAGTTTTCGCCGCCAATGGAAACACGGTTGACGCGGACGCGCAGTATAAACAGGCGCTCGGCTTAATCGACGATATGCGCAAGGAGCCAGGAGCTGAAAAACTGTTAGAGCGCGCCGACCTGAAGTCGATTGCTGTTACCACCTCGCACTCAGATAAAAATAACTGAGATCAATATCCGCGGCCCGGATGAAAAGCCGGTCTCGATGGCCGGCTTTGCCCGATTCGATCTGCCAACTGATTTCCGACCTACTTCGTAACTAACGTCGGCCAAATTGCTGTTTGCGGCAAATTGTCGGCGTTAGCTTCGCTTACTTTTGCCGCATTCGTGAGCACTGTTTTCGCCGCCGCGGTCACTTTCACCGTGATCTGAATGAGTGCGCCGACCGGGTTCCTCGGCGTCCAGGCATTGAGCGTGCCGATGCTGCAGGCGACCGTACCCGAACTGACCGAGCACGGCATATTCGGCGGAACAATGGAACAGCTTGGCGATCCACCGCCGAAACTGCAGGAGTCAACGGCGTAACCGGCGCTTACGAACGACGTGCCCGCCGGAAGCGTATCCGTTACGGCTACGTTTTGCGCGGTGTTTGGACCCTGGTTAGCCACTCCGATCAAATACGTCAAGTTCTTCCCGGTTTGAACCGTGAGAGCTGAAACCATTCCGATCCCAACGCCGGCCGCTCCAACAATCTGATATGAAATCTGCGCCGATCCCGAGTTGCCGGCATAATCCTGCGCCGTAGCGGTGAATTTGTAGGTTCCGGGCGATAAATTGGTGTTCACTCGCGCGCCGGTTACGGTAACCGAAGGCGGTCCAGTCGGCCCCGGTTCGCTTTGAGGTCCGCAGTATTGAATGCCGGAGGCCACACCGCCGCTTAGCGGATCGCTGCACATAAACGCCGCGGTGAGGGTCGAGTTCTGCGCGTAATAACCGCCGGTGGGACTCAGCGTAAGTTGAGTGACCCTCGGAGCGGTGGTATCTACGTTGAAGGGCATTGTCTTGAAGGTCGCCAGATTCTGATTTTCCGGCGATGAGGCGTTGATCGTGGATGGGAACTGCAGCTCTTCGAAGAAGGTGCAATCCGTCGAGAAGTAATGCACCTCGTAGGCACCGTCACCCGGAACACCACTTAAGGTCTGAGTCGGGGTTGTGAATGACGGTGGAACCGTGCCCACCGCAGGCCATTGCCCGTCGCTCGGGCACGGAGTTGGGTTGGGAACAGCAACGTCGCCGGAAACAGGATAGGTTGTATCTGGCGTCTGACCGAGGTTCTCCCATCCGTAAGTGATCGACATGTTCGGCGCCGCGACCCAATTGTTCAGGTTCGGAGATGGAGCGCTGGGCGGGTTGGTTGTGAACGTGGCAGGAACAGACGTGGTGTTATTCCATAGATGAATATTGGCCAGCGTGTTCCATAGCAGCTCACAGCAACCGGAAATAAAGGTCGAATTTGAGGTGTCGCCGGTCCCGCCCAGTTTTGCAGGCGGATCCATGATGACTCCAATTTGAGTAAGAATACTGTGCGGACACAGTTCGCCGGTTTCTGGACCAACCAATGTGCAGCCCGAGGATCCAGATGGTGGTGGCGTCCACGTATCGCTGCCCATTGCCAAGGTAGGCGCTGTTCCGGCAGGAACAGAAATATTGCCACCAGCAATGTCCATGATCTGTCCCCAATAAAGATTTCTTGCGGACGAGCGAGGACAGCTGTCACCCATTGGGGTTGAGTTACCGTCGTTCGTGCACTGCAAAGTCATTGCTGCGCATAGCGGATTTCCATTGGAATCCGTTCCCTCTCCCGGAGCGAGCAAGCAGCTGGTGGTGGCGAGGGACGTCCCTTCCACCATGGCTTGATATGTCGATTGCGTGATGCCCCGGTTGGTAACAAATGGAGTCGTATTAGCGATCACGGTGAGGGTTCCACTGTTGAAGGCAGTCATGAAATCGAAATGGAAATCCAGGTAATTGCCTGTAGCGCCGTTAAATAGGAAGTCCTGAACCAGATTTGCCGGACTACCGGGCTGCATGGTTTGACCTTGCTGAGTCGTCTGATTGCTGGACGCAGCCTGCGCCAAGGCAATGCCGCTTGCCTGCGCAGAATGGAGGCCGCATGGAGCCGAGCACGTGCCCGGGAAGCCATTGCTGTAAATGGCATTCAGGTCAGCCACCAAAGTTGCCGTCGGACTTTGGGAAGTGGGATCAATGCGCCACACCTTCCCGCACCCCGATACGGAACTGACGCCCTCAATCCCAATGGGATCAGTCGAAGTGGTCGCGTAAAGATGCCCGGTCGGATCGGACTGCAGATATTCCGGAAAATCGGGGACTAGTACTCCCTCGCCGCAATTTGATGTTGATGTGAAAGTGTAATAGGCGGCAGTGGTGTAAGGTGTGCCGGCCGCGCTTGGCGGCACGAGCTGCACAATTTGGTTGGCAGTCGACTCACTTTGGCTGTTGAAGCCATCTGAGTTGGCCACGAACACTTGCCCATTTGCCGGGTTGAGTGTAATTCCAACCGGTTCTCCGATTCCAATTGGGCTTGTATTGTGGCTGGCGATAATGGAGGGCGCACTTTGAGCAGTGTTGTACGGCGGACTTAGGCTGAGGATGTATGAGTTCTCTTCATCGGCGGCCAGTAAGTTTCCATGCGAATCGAAGGCGGTTCCAGTTCCTCCAAACGGGAAGCCGCATTGTTCTCCCTCGCAGGATCCGGGCTCAACATTGGCCGGTGCAGTGAATGTGCCGCCGAATGGAGTACTGGCGGCCCCGGTTATGACAAACAGTCCCTGGCCGGTTTCCAAGGTATTAAAGTAGAGATCGTTACCGTTAAAACTTGGGCCTTCCGGGTTACATGGCGAGGAGGCCGTACAGTTGACTCCACGGTAAACCAACTCCGCCTGTGAGCCGTCCTGATTCACGCGATAGATCGCGCTGTCCGCAGAATCGGTCATGTATATCTTTGAGTCCGGTCCCACGACGATTCCACCGGGAGTGAAAGCACAATCACACAATCCATTAACGACCAACCGGGGGGCGCCGGAATTTCCGTCTACCGCGAGAATCTGCGCCCCAGTTCCGTTCGAAACAAATACGGTTTCGCCCGCCGGAATCCGCCACGCGAAAACTCCCGTCGGGAGCCCGGCCGGTGTTAGTGGGCAACCAGAAGAACAATTTCCCGGCAGATTCGAGATCGCACCGCCTGAATACTTCGCGCTCGGGCCAACAGTGGGATCGTAAATAATCCCGCTGAATTCGCTGAAGTTCCCAGCGCGCTCCGCTACTGTTGGCACATACGCGAAATACCTGGCGCTCGAACTCAACGGCACTGTGTCACAAAACTGCTGATTCGTTGCGTTTGGAAGCGGAATATTGCCTAAGCTGGAGACACCTGCGGATGACATGTAGCCAACTACAACGTAGTCCCCGGAGGTATTCGGCCCCGCGACGTACGCTATGCCGCCATCGAACGGGTTGTACGCCGAAGGAAACGTCCCCTGGCACTGGGCCCACGCATGGGGGCTGGCGCTGAAAAATGCGATGATCGCTACAGTTGCGAACGCGATTTTCGACCACGCGAGTTTGCGCTGTTTATTCGCTAAGGCAGATTCGCGACGATTGAAATCGCGCACCACCGCACACACCTGTGTCGAGCCAAACCGAGCGAAGCATGTCATAAATTTCCCCCTCGTCGGCGTCAGGCTACGCACGGGTGCGTGCCAACGTGCCGTTTGGTTTTCGCGGACAATTAACGGAAAGAATTACAGCCCCACGGGCCAGAACGCCCGTCCAGAGCGGGAATTGTGAACTTAAAGATTCCGCCTGTCAATAGAAATCTGGCCATTTTAAGCCTGCTCATGGGGCTGCCCCCGTCCTGTTAAGCGCAAAACAACGTCAAACCGGCTCACGTTCTCGAAAAATTTTTGAAACATTCAAGTGCGGACATTTCGCTTGCAGAAAAAATTGGTTGCGGTCCCATGCTCTATCGCCTGAGGTATATTTTTCCCCTTGACAAATCGCCGTCCCCGGTCCAAAGTTTGTGCGCCATCAACGCTTGTCAATAGCACTCGCTATTGCGCTGCATCAGTGTGATTATCCGCGCGAAGGCTGAACCTTAAGGAGGAACAAATGGAAACTGCAATCGGTGTATTTTCATCGCGTGACGACGCGGAAGAGGCGGTAAGGCAATTACGCCAGCGAGGAGTACCCGAAGAGTCCATCGTATTTTTGACTCGCTCGGAAAGCGAATTTAAAACCGTCGCCAAAGAGTTTGGAGCTGTCGTGGGCGGTTTCGTCGGCGGAGCAGCCGGCATGTCAGCAGGTGTGGTTACCGCGACGCTGCTGCTCCCTGGAGTGGGACCGATTTTTGCCTTGGGTTTTGGCGCCGCCGCTTTGCTTGGCTTGGCTGGCGCAGGCGCAGGTCACTCTGTGGGTTCGGCCGCGGTTCCCAAACATGAACTCTCGGTGCCCACTCCCGACGACAAATGCGCCGAGGATGTTGCATTTTTTCGCGACGTATTGAAAGAAGGGCGGTCGCTGATTGTAGTGCGAACGGAATCAGCAGAGACGGCAAGCGCCGCATGCGCTTTACTCGACCGCCTCGGGATGGGAATCCAAGGCAAAACTCCCGTCAAAATGCAGGCCGTCACGCGCCAGGTCGAGGACGTCACAATCATCGATATCAGCGGGAGAATTAGCGTCGGGGAAGGAAATGTCATGCTCCGGGAGATGGTGCGGGGCCTTGCCGACGAAGGCAAAAAGAAAATTGTTTTGAACCTGAGCGAAGTTACCTACGTGGACAGTTCCGGTTTGGGCGAACTGGTAAAGGCGCACACCACTACCCGCAACAAAGGCGGCCAACTTAAGCTGGCCAATTTGAACAAGCGTGTCCACGACTTGCTTCAGATGACGCGATTGTCGACTGTCTTCGACATCCAGCACGACGAAGCGGGAGCGCTCAACTCGTTCGGAGATCAATCCGCAGCGCAAGCGATCGCATAAACAAAACGGGGCGCGTGTCGCTCCCGCACGCGCTCACCATTCGCGTTCCTTTGGTCTGTTCCACACGCGACGGAAGCTTGTCATCGATTCCGTCGCGAAACCGACCCTGTCGGCCACCTTATTGCTGCTGCGCATCTTTCAAGGCCGGCTCGATCTCATACGCCTTGCCAAGTTCTGTTTGTGATCCGGCTTCGTTCCCTTCCTTGTGAAGCACTAAAGCCAGGTTGTAATGCGCCTCTGCGTACTCTGGTTTCAGGCGCACGGCTTTGGAAAATTCTCCCTCGGCTGCATGAAGGTCGCCTGACTGCAACAGCACTAACCCCAGGTTGTTGTGAGCTTCCGCAAAATTTGGATCATGACTCACCAGTTCGCGGAAAACATTTACCGCTCCAGCGGTGTCATCCTTGCGACTTAATGCGAGACCCAGTTGCACGCGCGCATCCGTGTACTCTGGGTTGAGACTAATAGCATCCTTGAAGTCGCTGATGGCTGAGTCCAAATCTCCTGATTGCGCAAGTGCCAGGCCAAGATTGTAGTGCGCCTCCGCCAGATCTGGATCGCACATGACCGCCTGCCGGAATTCTTCGAGCGCACGCGAGCGATTACCTTGGCGCCAATACAACAGCCCCAGCCCCGAGTGGGCCTGAGCATAGTCCGGCTTCAGTTGTAGTGCTTTCTGATATTCCGCGAGCGCCTGGTCGCGATCGTTCTTACGCTCCCAAATGATGCCCAGATAGTAATAACTGGTCGGCAACTCGGGAGCTTGCTCCTCCGCCTGCTGAAAAAATTTCACAGCATCATCCAGTCTTTGCTCCTTCAACGCAGAGACACCCTGAAGGGTCAACATTTTTGCCTCTGCCAGCCGCGTGCGAAAGTCGTGCAGGCCTTTAAGATCGTTTAATTCCTTCTGCGCCGCGCCGGTCTCGCCCTTAGCGCGCAACGCTATGCCGAGGCTGTAATGCGCTTGTTCGAAATCAGGTTTCAGCTCAATGGCGCGCTGGAATGCCGCGATTGCCCCAGTGAGATCACCTCCAGATTTAAGCTCCATCCCGAGGTTGTATTGCGCTTCGGGGTCTCGAGGGTTGAGTTCAGCCGCTTGGCGAAAATGCGCGAGTGCTTCGGCGTGATTGCCCATCCGCCGCAACGTAATTCCGAGCATCAGCTGCGCCGGTTCATCGCGGGGATCCAGGTTGAGCGCGCGGCGAAAGGCGAGCGCAGCACCATTCAGATTTCCCAATTGGCCTTTCACCAGCCCAAGTTCGAAATAAACATCTGGGGACGGCTTCAATTGAGCGGATCGAGTCAGTTCGCGTTCAGCATCGGAAAAATCATTCTGTTCGGCATTGACACGCGCCAGAAAGCGAAGCACGGTCGCATTGTTTGGATCGATCTGTGCAGCCGTCTGTAATTCTTTTCGCGCCCCCGGAAGGTCGTGCAGATCGTACAAGGTTGCGCCCAGGCCATAATGCGCCTCGGCCCACTTCGGCTTGAGCTGGATGGTTTTCTTAAACTCCTCAGCGGCCGCAGTTGGATCGCCCTTATATTTCAGGGCAAGTGCGAGATCGTAATGCGTGAGCGCATCATTGGGATCCAGCGAAAGAGCCTTCTGAAAATCTGCGATTGCCTCGTCCCAGGATTTTTTTTGAGACAGCTCGACCGCCTGCTGGCGATAGCTCTCGGCCGTTTGCCCAACGCACGGCGCTGCGACCAATAGCGCCACAACCAGCAACCACACCATGTTCACAGCCTAGCACGACCGACGCCTGCAACCTCGAAACCGCGGCTCGCGCGCCCGGATTCCTTTCCGGGACGCACAAGCCGCGATTGTTAAATGTCTTTGAGCAAATCACCAGACGAACTTCGCG